>NZ_JBWQQI010000011.1:0-240600 GCF_056619545.1 Paraburkholderia sp. SSBN10T | reverse complement strand
GACCTTATGGGAACCTGAAGTGGCAGTCATGCTGAAGAGTCTGATCGGGTTTTCTTAATTTGACATAAGATAAATTATCAATATTTGAATGCTGACTAAATAAGAGATCGGATTCGCGTCGGCTCTTTGTGTATGCTAAATGAAAGGATTGCGCGAGCATGTCCGAGGCGTGTCTTCTTCAATCTCTTACAAGAAAAGCACCATGAAATATCCGAAGCTCCGCGAAATGGCGTACCACGCACAAGGCTTCTGCCTTAAGGACCTTGCATGCGAACTCCGTCGGTCTGAACGCCGCGTTGCGACTGGCTGGGTGGTCGCGAGCGCGTACCCTGGTGGGTGCCGGAGCTTTTCTGAACCCAACTCAACACAGCCAACGGCGGATGAACAAGAGACGTCGCCACGTGTCGCCTAGCCTTGCATCAAACATTTATCGTATGTACAATAAATTACAAGGGATCGAATTCGATCCAACCAAGGACCAGATCAATCGCAGCAAGCACGGAGTCTCACTGGCTCTTGCCGAGAGCTTCGAATGGGACAGCGCAATCGACGCTCTTGATGACCGTTACGCATACGGCGGGCAACGCTTTATCGCGTACGGCTTGATCGGCGATCGTGTCTATTGTCTGGTCTATAAGGTGCGCGGCGAAACGCTGCGTGCCATCAGCCTTCGCAAGGCAAACAAACGTGAGGTGAATGATTATGTCGAGCAAACGCACTATCGTGATGCCGGCCGATGAGGAAGATGTCGCGATCAATCGTGGCATCGCGGCAGATCCTGACACGCGTGAACTGAGCACCGAAGAAATTCGACGGATGCGACCAGCACGTGAAACGCTTCCAAAGCGGATCGGTGAAGACGCCGCGACCGAACTATTGAAACGCCGTGGCCGACCACCGGCCGACGTTACCAAGGTGGCTACTAGTGTCCGCTACGATCGCGATGTGCTCGACGCTTTTCGTGCAACCGGTGAAGGCTGGCAGACACGTATGAACGATGCGCTGCGCGACTATGCTAAATCGCACGGTATGATGTGATGAAAGTCCGCTTCGGCGGGCTTTTTCTTGTCCGTCTGCCCTTCTCTTCTCACGATCAAGAATTAAGCCCTAGCATCCGCCGCAGTTTCCCACTTGACCGCGTCTTTCCGGTATCCAGCAGCGCCACTTGGTATTAAGACACAGTGCAGCCGATCGGTTGCGTCGAAGCCAATTAGGATGTTGTCTCCCTCATGAGCGCGCGTCATTACCTTGTTTGATTGAAAATAAAGGCGGTATTCTGATCTTTTGGGATGTCTCTGCCTAGCGTCGTACCAAGTTACGTCTGCGGTATCACAGAGATCTTCACCACGCAAAGAGAAGATTGCCTGCCTTTCAAAGCTTTCGGCCCCGAAAATCTGTAGGAGCTGAGCGACACCATTGAACTCGTGTTGATTTGACGTTTTGGGGTCGGCTTCAGTCGCGGACAGCAGTTTTATGCACGCACGTGTAAGAGCAATCGGTTTATTCGCCATTGTCTTCTCCACACTCGGCAATTGAACTCATTGGGAAACTGCACTTTCATCTTCCTCGGTATAAGAAAGACGAGCGCGGAAGAACTCCCACCTCTCAATTAGTGCGGTGTGGTCCGGTCCGCTGGTGCCGTTCGTGAAGAGCGGCACCCCCTCAAACGAAGCGTATCCCATCTTCAGCAGCGCAGGGTGCAATGCAGCGGTCATGCTGGCAGGATCGACGGCCAGCAGTCCCAGATCGAACAATATGTGCAAATCGCTGCGCAACAATAGTCCATTTTGAACACCGTTTTCGTTTGTCTTGGCATACGGCGTAATGTGAGCCGCCTCGATAAGGCCGGGAAAAGCACATCGGCTTATTTGACATGCTTTGCCGTAGCGCCTGACAGGCCGCTCCCGGAATTGCGGCTGCCCTCGCCTTAGATTTACCTCTCGCAGTACGCGTCGCCGTGCCTCGATAATCGATCGAGGTATCTCAAAGTCCTTATCAACCTGCCCAATAGCATCTGGGGTGATCGTATCCGCATACTGCACCACAAGTTGGTGACAACCGATATCTTCCTTGAGGACTTCCTCGAGCTTTGCGAGATCGAGTTCCTTGATCGACATCTGGTCGCTCGGCCGCATGACTGCGTCATTCAACAACTGCATCGTCAACGCATGCGGTGACGGACGAAAGGTTCCGCCGTAATATGCCTCGAACGTCTTGACGTTGACCGTTTCACGCTTGGGCGTGTCGAAAGTATGATTGTCCCGGCACGCCCAACGCGGTTGCATCGTGGCGCGCTCCTTGATTTGGCTAATACCGCACTTCGGACAGCGCAACCGCTCCTTTTCACCCTCACCCGTGAGGATCCTCTCAATTCTCGCCATGCCCAAAATCTTGATCCGGGAGCGCACGACTACGACGTCACCCTCAGATATCTGCCGGTAATTTGAGACGTTGCTATCGTAGCGGTAGACCGAAGATGGGTCATCCTCATATCCCGCGTTTCCACCGTATTGACGCATCCCGTCGATCGTGAGAAGTGACCATACACGCGGACTTGCCACTATGCCTCCGGGCGATAAGTGAGATTGTTGCCCGATGCGTGCTTGAACACATACGGAAAATGATTTAGGTCGTGGCGTCGACAGCTAGACGTAAGCATTATGGTCCGGATGCTCGTTTATTATTGCGCCGTAGCGTGCCACATTCCCGGTCGGCACGCAATGCAGATACCTCAGCGAGCCACTGCGATTTACGCAACCAAGGCAGACTGGCAGAGCACCCAAAAACGGCAATCCACGTTCAACTGATGTTTCCAGCGAAGCAAATGACATTGCGTGAAATACGGCGTTCACCCCTGCTGCCAGACCGGGGTATCGCCGGTTACGTGGATCAGATCGAGCATTTCTTCCAGCGCAACAATTCTCCGTCCTAGTGAGAAATCGAATAGTGCTTTTCAGACAAAATCCGAAGCACAGATAATTAAGCAAAACATCCACGGTGGACTTGCTGCTCGAAACTGGAGAATTGCGCGTGCGGGGAAGCAGCTCTATCAGGATTTTTCTTGATATCGATTTAATATCTTGAAAATATTGGGCTGAATGCTATAACCATCTTCATTCACGCACCATTGTCATCTGACGAAAGTTCATTTTTTGAGAAGTTTCCTGCCTTACCATTGAGTAGGAGAGGCTTGTCTGGGGCAGAGATTATTGAGCATGACCGATCTACCCGAAGCCTTGGGAGGTTGGCTTGTGGCTATCCCAATTGACCAGTTCTTTAATATTCAAGATTTTGATTGATTTCACTGGCCAGGGATGATTGATTAATTATTGCGGGCGATTTATAAAAAATTACTTACCGATACCGAGGAGCAAGTCATGTCACCAAGAGTACTATCGGGACGTTTTACTCCCGCCGACATTACAGCTGGGTTGGGATTGCTTGCAGGTCTTGCCGGCACATGGAAAGGACACGGATTCAATCTTATCGCCCGCCCGGATTTTCACGACAAAACAGACCTCTATCTTCAGTTGAATCATACCCGCGAGACCTTGGTGTTTGAGCCTATTGGGTCGCCGGTTCCGAATCGCGGTTTCGGCCAGGATGATATTGAGCTATTCGGCCTGACCTATCTGCAAAAAATTAGTGATGCAGGCTACGACGGAGCACTGCACATTGAGCCCGGCATCTGGATTACCCAACCGAACACCCAGTTTCCGGTCGATAACGTCCCTGCTCCCTCGCAACTCGTCGCCCGAATGGGCAACATCCCGCATGGGAACTCGATACTCGCGCAGGGTGTCGCAGAACCGTTTAACGGGACACCAGTGCTGAAGGCGGGCGGCGCTGAGTACAGTTTTTCGCGATTTCCGTCTTTCAATAGTACCCCCTTTGCGGTGCCGCCAAACGCGCCCGCCATCGTGTTCAATGCTGCTGGCTCATCTGAAAAGCTTACCGCTCCGAAGATTCCTGCGACACCCTTTCCTCAGTATGATTTGAGCATTCCACCAGCGCCGGTACCGCTTCCGCCTGCCCTGCAGGCGGTGTTTAATCTGAATACCAGAACTCCCTTCGAGACCGTTCCGCCTGAACCAGTAATCCCCGACACACCAGAAAATCAGGACTTGATTAACGATCCTATTGTTCTTTTGCAAAGAGACATCGACAAGCTTGTCAGCGAAGGCTATACATTTTCGGGATTTTCACTCAATATTGCCAGCCAGACCCCAATCACATTTTTGACAAACCCAAACAGTGGTCCAGCAGGTCCGACTACTTCAGTTAGCTTACCGCAATTCGGTGGAGGGATTGAAAATATTCAGTTTCTTGGTGGGGCCCCTGTTAACGTCGGAGGAAAGCCGGAGCCTGCAGAAAACGCTGAGACGGCAATTGTCTACGCCACTTTTTGGGTCGAAACGGCAACAAATAAAGCCACCGGTCACGAGTTGATTCAGCTTCAGTACGCACAAATGGTGATATTGAATTTTCCGATATTTCACCTTCTTAATCCGCCCGCGACAACCCCGCCGACCGCCCCTGCCTTTGTCAATCTAGGGTGGCCGCACATATCAGTTGCAACACTAAGAAAGACGTTCGGCTGAATTTTTCAACGGCTTTGATGAGCTAGTGAAATGGCCTGGCCTGTCCACATCGCTCGTTTAGAAAAATGACCTTGCGATGAAAGCCAACGATCGCATCCTCCGTGCCTAAGCGGCTCAAAACTCACTTGGGCGCGGGGCACCATCCAAAGATGGCGTTACCCCTTAAGCGAGGTTGGCGCAAGCCCGATGTAGCTGCGAATCAGATCCGTATGCACACCATAGTCGTAGTCCAGCACCATCCGGTCACGCAGCAGCGGCTCGCCAAGCGCGTGCTGCTCTTCGAAAACCAGCGAACGTGTTGCGTGCTCGCTCGCCGCGACGTCCCAGACGAGATTCATCAAGAGATTCTTATGCGACGCCGAAACGCGCTGTGTGTCCAGGAACCATGCGAATTTCTGTCCGAACGCGGCGGGCTGAGACAAGTCCTTTTCGTGAAAGCGTAGGATCAAGCTCGGGCCTGAGTTTTACGCTCAGCCCGCCCTCTCAATCGTCGACCGAGCTCGCCGAAATCATGATCGCCAGGCTTGCAGCACCGTCAACTGAACACGTAACAGTCGCGAAATCCAGGTCCGCTGCGCAAACTACTCCACCTCTCCTGCCATTGCGACAAGCCGCGCATAATCACCGTTCCTGGCCACTAAATCACTGTGCTGTCCTTCTTCAACAATCCGGCCGTTCTCGATCACGAGAATACGATCCGCGGCCCGGATAGTAGAAAGACGATGCGCAATGACCAGCACGGTGCGGTCGCGGCAGATCTGCTCCATTGCCATCTGAAGCGCACGCTCGCTTTCGGCGTCGAGGTTCGAGGCCGCTTCATCGAGAATCAGAATGGGTGCGTCGCGCAGGAAGGCCCGCGCCACCGCAATGCGCTGCCGCTGTCCGCCGGAAAGGCGCGCACCGCGCTCGCCACAGACGGTCGCATAGCCGTGCGGCAGTGCCCGGATAAATCCGTCTGCCTGCGCAAGCTGAGCCGCGCGCTCGATTTGCTCTTGCGTGGCTTCCGGTTTGCCGAGGCGAATGTTGTCGGCAACGGATTCATTGAACAGGTGGACGTCCTGTGGCACCACGGACACCATTTTGCGCAGCGTCGCGAGCGGCAAGTCGCGCAGGTCTTGCCCGCCGATACTGATGCGGCCTCCCTGCACGTCCCAGAAGCGCAGCAGCAAGTTTGCACAGGTGCTTTTCCCCGCGCCCGAACGTCCGACAAGCGCAACCGTTTCACCGCGACGTATCGTAAAGGTCGCGTCGCGGAGGACCGCGTTGCGTTCCCCGCCATAACCGAAGCTCACCTCTTTGAAGTCGACCGTAGCGTCCGCCGGTTCGGCGGCATGGCCGTGATCTTCGACCTTCGACGGTTGCCGGAGGATCGTCACGATACGCTGTGCTCCCGCCTTCAGTGCGCTTAGTTTTCGCGCGGTCAGCGTGACCTCCATCACCGGCATCAGCGCGCCACCCGCAAGTGCGATCGCCAGCGGGAGAAACCTGGGTGGCAGGCGCCCTTCGCCCAACAGCCAGATACCCATTGACGCGACGGTCAGTACGGCAAGCGCAAACAAGCCGTCCATTGCGACCTGTTGCAACCCCGCACGTGATCCGTAGCGGCGCTGCGCGAGCGCGACGGCGGCGAATCTTTCTGTCAACCGGTGCAGGTGGGCGGCGCTGTGCCCGAAAATGGATAGCTCACGCAGCCCCTGAATGCTTTCGGTGACATCCGCGTTGAGAAGACCCACCGCCGCAGCCAGTTTTTCTCCCTCGACATCGGCGCGTCCCGCGAGCCAAAGCGGCACAGAAGCAAGCAACGGAACAAATGGAAATAGCGCCAGCGCCACCAGCCAGTGCACGAAGAAGAGCGCGACCAATGCGCAGGCCGGCACGATAATCGCGCCGACGTAATCGCCGAGCATGTGCGCGAAGAAATGCTCCATCAACTCGGCGTCGGTGGTTGCGATCGACGCAAGATCGCCGGTCCGCCGCCCAAGTACGTAAGCGGGGGCGGCGCGCTCCAACCCGTCATAGATGCGCACCTGCAACGTCTCGATTAACGCAAAGGCAAAATCGTGCGATACGTCTGCTTGCCACCAGCGAGCAATGGCTGCTGCCGCCACCGATAGCGCAAGAACCCAGAACCCCGGCACGAGCGCGACGGGCGCCGCATGCGTAAGCGCGCCGCCTACGAGCCACGCGCCGGCGGCGATACTCGTCACCGTTCCCGCCTGGGCGACGAGCCCCGCCAGGATCGTCAGGAACAACAGGGCCTTGCGTGATGACCCCAGGACGAGGAGCGCACCGAGGCCCGACCCGCGTTCTGCGATCTGACCGGGCATCGCAGTCGAATCGGCTTGTACTTCGTTCATACGAGTTCTCCATCGGCGTGGGCCAGCCTGGAATAGAGTCCGCCGCGCTGCGCCAGATCCTCGTGGTGTCCGGCTTCCCGCACCGTGCCGTCTTCGAGAACGAGAATCGAATCGGCATCACGGATCGTCGAGAGGCGATGAGCGATGACCACGGTGGTCCGCTGGCGGGCTTGCTCGGCCAAAGCTTGTTGAATCGCTTTTTCGCTTGCTGGATCGACATTCGAGGTTGCTTCGTCGAGCACCAGTATCGGCGTATCCTTCAGTAGCGCTCGCGCGATGGCAATACGCTGACGCTGCCCTCCCGACATCTGCGCGCCGCGTTCGCCGACCTCGGTCGCGTAGCCTTGCGGCAGACTCTCGATGAACGCGTCGATATGCGCGGCCTTCGCCACCGCCCGAATCTCGTCGCTGGTCGCATCGGGCTTCGCAAGGCGCAGGTTATCTTCGATGGTGCCGTGAAAGAGATACGTCTCTTGCGGCACGATGCTGATCAGATCCCTCAGGTCCGCATTCGCCAGGTTTCTGATGTCGATACCCCCCACCCGAATGCTGCCCGCCTGAGGGTCGAAAAACCGCAGCAAAAGCGCGGCGACCGTCGATTTCCCCGCGCCTGACGGCCCGACGAGAGCGACGAAATCGCGCTCGGGTATCGAAAATGACGCTGAATTCAGTGCCGGTGTGTCGGAGCCGGGGTACGTGAAGGTCACACTATCGAAGACGATATCGGAACGGGCGGGCGCAGGCATCGGCGCGGCCGGTTCGTGTACCGCCGGCACCTCCGAAAGAAGCGCCATGATGGGCCCCGCCGCGCCGCCTGCGGCCCATGCCGCATGAAGCGATTTTTCCAGGCGCTCGAGCGGACGAAACGCCTCGCGTGCGAGAAACAGCGTCGTAAGCACGACCAAAGACCCCGCTTCGCCAACCGATGCTCGCCAGGCCACGGCGCTCACCACAATCGCAAATCCGCCCAGCGAGACAAACGCCGTCAACCCGGTGCGCGCCAAGGTAACCGAGAGCGTCGCCATCGATTCGCGACGCAGCGCGGCCGCGCGTTGTGCCAGACTCTCACGCCGGATAGCCGAAGCGCCAAACGCCTTGAGCGTCGCAATACCCTGCAGGCTGTCGAGCAGGTAAGCTCCAAATTCGCCTAGTGCCGCAAACACACCTGACGATTTCGGCATGCGCCAGCGCAGCCAGAGCCTGTCGACGACCGGCAACGCAGTCACGAAAACGGCGAGCAGAAACGCCGAGCGCCAATCGAAGCACGCAAGACAAAGCACCACGCCCGTGCAACTGATCAATGCGATAAAGACAGCGGGAATGTACCCGCTGTAATACACCTCGAGTGCCTCGACTCCACCGACGATCGTGCTTTGCAAATCCCCTGCCTTGCTCCGCGCCGCAAAGCCAGGGCCTAAATCAAATAGCTTCTGCAACAGACGCTCGCGTAACTGGCGCCTGACATTGCGCGCGGTTCTTTGGGCGGCGACCTCCGCCGCCCAAACCAGCACACAACGCACCGCAACCGCAGCAGCCGCTGCTGCAATCCATCGGATCGTCTTTACCGTACTGCCGCCCTCATAAATCTGCGTCAATGCGAAGGAAAGGAGGACGCCTTGAAGCACATAGCCGGCGCTTACCACTACCCCAAGCACCACGTTCGTTCTGACGCCAAGTCGACCTATCATTTTCACTAGCTTGATTTCCATTACCTCTCCGACCCATTATGACTGGCGATGACTGACCTAAAGTCATAATAAAACTAACACGTGAACATCTGGCTTGCAACAGCGACTCTGAAGTCAATCAGGTGTACATGCGAAGAGCATTATTAGCCGGTTTTTAGGCCATGAAATCGAGGTTGATAGCGTTTCGATTTCGTTAATGACCGATAGTGCATAAGAGGGTTTGTCGCGCCATGAAAGCGCTGCATGCCGCATTATCAGTTAGAGATTCCAGGCGGAATAACCAAACATTTACCGCAGTCATCTTCAAGGAGATGAGCAGATGTCAGAACATGTGGACCAGACTGTTTGCGAGCCAGTCTCTCCGGAGCAAGTGCGAACGGTTGCCGAGAAACACGCTGCGAGTGCCGAACAGAATCGGCGCATCGCTGCGGAAGTTGTCGAGGTGCTTCTTGCACAAGGGTTCGCTCGCTATTTTGTGCCGCAGGCCTTTGGTGGGCTCAGTGGGCCGTTCACCGGTTTGGTTTCGTGGCTTCGCACGGTTGGCGCCGGATGTACGTCGGCTGCGTGGTGCGGAGCGATTTGCGCGGTAACGGGCCGCATGGCGGCCTACCTGCCGACACAAAGCCAGCGGGCGATTTGGGGAAACGGGCCGGACGTCGCGATCTCCGCGTCGTTCCGGTCGACCGGCAAGGTTGTCCCGAGCAAGGATGGATGGCTGCTTTCCGGCGAGTGGCACTTCTTGTCCGGCATTGACTTTGCTTCATGGGCCCTGCTGTGCATCGAACCGATCGGCGACGAACAGGCGGTTCGATACGCGGCCGTTCCGGCATCCTCGTATCGAATTATTGATAATTGGCAAACCTTAGGAATGCGTGGAACGGGTAGTAAATCGATTGTTCTCGATCAGATTTTCGTCCCTGCGCAAATGACGTTCCTGAAGAGGGATCTATGGAGCGGTCAGTCCGCCTATGCGCAGGGGCCGCGTTATCAGGTCTCGCCGATTGGCGCAGATCCTCATCTGTTTATGGCGTGCGCGCTCGGCGCGGCGACGGCGGCGTTGAAAACATGGAGCCATACCTTTCAAGGAGAACCGCCGGTCGGTGAGCTTGCAAGCATTTATGCCCGATCGGCCGCCGAACTCGACGCCGCGCAACTGCTGATCGAGCGCGGTTGCCAAACCATCGACGTAGGCGCGCTGCCCGCTGCGCTGGTGGCTCGCAATGCCCGCGACGCGTCTTTGGCCGCGGAGCTGGTGCTGACTGCGATCAACCGTCTGTTTCGGCTGGGCGGCAGCCATACCCATTTTTCGCACAACGCCCTGCAGCAGCACTGGCGGGACGTACAAACGCTCACCTCGCATGTCGGACTGCGGCCCGAATTCAACTTCGCCCAGTACACACGGACGGTTTGGTCGACGCGCTTCGCAAACAGCACCGGGCAGGCAAGGACGTTGGAAAGCGCTTAGGCATTTTCGAAACCTGGCCTCAACTGAAACATAACGGCGTTACTCATATGCACATCACCGACGAATCAACCTTCGACGCTCCGCCGCACGATCCCGTTCCGCTTCTTCGCTCATGGCTCGACCACGCAATCGAGAACAGCGCGTCCGAACCTGGGGCGATGGCGCTAGCCACGGCAGGCGCAAGCGGCCGGCCGTCCAACCGCATTATCCAGGTGCTTGAGATCAGGCCCGACGGCCTCGTCTTTGCCACGCACGCGCACAGCCCGAAAGGCAAGGACATCGCAGAAACGGGTTGGGCCTCCGGCGTGCTGTATTGGCGCGAGACCAAACGCCAGGCGATTGTTTCCGGCATTGTGGCCCCCCTGCCCGACCGGGATTCCGACATGCTGTGGTCGGCGCGCCCGATCGAGTCACACGCCATGTCCACGGTCAGCAGCCAAAGCGCCACGCTGGAAGATGAGGAGGCGCTGCGCAGTGATGCACTCGAGGCTCGCAAGGCGGGTGCCTTGCCGAGACCCAAGGGTTGGCTGGGCTACATATTGCGCCCGTCGGCTGTCGAGTTCTGGCAGTTCGCTCCCGATCGTCTGTATAAGCGGCTGCGCTATGAGGTCACGGAATCCGACTGGACCAACCGGCGGCTTCAACCGTAATGACACCGGCGCCGTCGACGAGCTGTATCAGCCAGCTTCAGACAGCCTAAGACCCAGCAAAGCCTGGATCCAACTTCAATCGAATCAGGAGAAACAGATGGCAGGCATTCCAACCATCGATCCGTATCACCTTCCGCAACGAACGGACGTGTGTGCCAATATCGCCGGATGGCGCCCTGACCCCGAACGGGCCGTCCTGCTCGTGCACGACATGCAGCCGTTCTTCCTGCGGCCGTTGCCGGGCGACACCCTCGCCCAGCCGCTCGTTGCGAAGGTGGAAAGTCTTGTAAGCGGCGCACGCGCGCTCGGCGTGCCGATTGCGTACACCGCGCAACCCGGCGGGATGACCGTCGAGCAACGAGGACTGCTGACGGATTTCTGGGGCCCCGGAATGAAAGTGGATCCGGTGGACCGCGAGATTCCCGGAGACCTGGCGCCGCGCAATGGCGACTGGATCTTCACCAAATGGCGCTACAGCGCTTTCTTCAAGACCGATCTGCTTAACAAACTGCGCGAAGCCGGACGCGATCAACTGGTGATCTGCGGCGTGTATGCGCACATCGGCATCCTGGCAACGGCGATTGAAGCGTACTCCAACGACATCGAGACCTTCATCGTGGCCGATGCCGTTGCCGACTTCACGCGAGAAAGCCATTTGATGGCGTTGAACTATGCCGCGCAAGCGTGCGCAGTCGTGGCGTTTACCGAAGAGGTGTGGCGATGAGCGAGACCCTACTTTCGCTGCTACGTGAAGCACCGGAGCGCCTCGGCGCCTTTGCCCTGCTGGTTCGCGCAGACGCTGCCCGCACCCCGGTGCTGGAAATCCATGCGGGCGACATCGTGAGCTGTCTCTCGCTAAACGACATACCGGTGCCGCCGCCCGGCCAGCATGGCCCCGCCGCGATCGCGCTGATTCCTTACCGCCAGCTTGCCGAGCGCGGCTATGCGAGTGTCGACGACGGCGAACGGCTTCGCGTGATTCGCGTTGCGCGCCGGCAGACGGTACCGCTCGACGAGGCGTTGCGCCACTGGCCCGACGGCAACATCGATATTTCGGAAGGTCGCTTCGACGTCGAAGATGCCGCCTATGCGGAAAAAGTCAGCGAGATTATCGCCAATGAGATCGGCACGGGTGCAGGCTCCAATTTTGTTCTGAAGCGTACGTTCCAGGCCGAGCTTGCCGGGTACTCGCTTAAGACTGCATTGACCGCATTTGGCCGCCTGGTTCGCCGCGAGACCGGCGCCTATTGGACGTTCCTCGTTCACACCGGCGAAAGAACGCTGATAGGGGCGAGCCCGGAGCGTCACGTCAGCCTGAAGGCAGGCGTGGCCAGCATGAATCCGATCAGCGGAACGTACCGCTACCCACCCACCGGGCCGACGCTCAAGGGGATCGTGGAGTTCCTCGCGAACAAGAAAGAAAATGACGAGCTATACATGGTCGTCGACGAAGAGCTGAAGATGATGGCCCGCTTCTGCAAGAACGGCGGCAAAGTGATCGGTCCGCACCTCAAGGAGATGTCGCGCCTCGCCCATACCGAGTATGTGCTCGAAGGCGAAACCGATGCCGATCCGCGGGAAATCCTGCGCGAAACGCTGTTCTCGCCGGCGGTGACTGGAAGCCCGATCGAAAACGCCTGCCGGGTGATCGCGAAGTATGAACCCGAAGGACGGCGCTATTACGCCGGCGTCCTCGCCCTGCTCGGCCGCGATGCGCAAGACAAGCTCGAACTTGACTCGGCAATTCTGATTCGCACGGCGGACATCGACAGTTCCGGTTCGCTGCGCATCTCGGTCGGCGCGACGATCGTCAGGCACTCGGATCCCGAGTCCGAAGCTGCAGAAACGCGCACCAAGGCACTCGCGGTTCTGAATGCGCTCGGGCAAAACTCGGCGCCGGACTTCTCCAGCAATCCGATCGTGATTTCCGCGCTGCAGAGCCGCAACGACGGTATCTCCAGGTTCTGGCAAGCCGATGCGAAGCAGCGCGGGCAGATCATCCCTGGGCTCTCCGGGCGGGAACTGCTGATCATCGATGCCGAGGATGCCTTTACCGCCATGCTCGGCCAGCAATTGCGCGCGATGGGGCTGAAGATCTCGATCGCCCACTATGACGATAAACGCGTGCACAACGGCGATTGGGATCTGGCAGTCTTCGGCCCCGGCCCGGGCGACCCTCATAACAGCGCCGACCCGCGGATTCGGGCGCTGCGCCAGGCAATCTCCGCTAGCCTCAAACAGCGCAAACCGTTTTTCGCGGTTTGCCTGAGTCACCAATTGCTGTGCCTGGAGCTGGGTTTGCCGCTGGTGTGCCGGCGCCAGCCGAATCAGGGCGTGCAGCGCGAGATCAATTACTTCGGCACCCTGGAGCGCGTCGGGTTCTACAACACCTTCAACGCGACGTATCACGACAACGAACTATGGCACGGCGATACGCTGGTCGAAGTCTGCCGCGATGAGAGTTCACACGAAGTGCATGCGTTGCGGGGCAGCGGTTTTTCGTCGATCCAGTTCCACGCCGAGTCGGTCTTGACTCAACACGGAATCGAGATCGTCTCTCAAGCCCTGCTGGAAGCGACCGGCTCGCAGCTACCGCAAGTCAATTAGTCAGTTAAACGAATGGTCGCGGAATTCACTTTAGTCACGTAGGAAGCCTTTCATGACGTCATATGCTTATGTAGTTGCCGATGCCTTTACGGACACGCCCCTCTGCGGGAATCCGGTTGCAGTCTTTACTGACGCCGATGGCCTGTCCGCGACCGACATGCAGCGCATTGCACGCGAACTGAACCTGTCCGAAACCACTTTCGTCTTTCCTCCGAAGAGCGGCGGCGACTATCACGTGCGCATCTTCACGCCCGTCAACGAGCTGCCGTTTGCCGGGCACCCGACACTCGGCACCGCTGCGGTTCTCGGGCGCACGCACCCCACACGCGAACTCGTGATGGAAACTGGCATGGGGCCGGTGCCGTTCGTGCTGAAGCGCGACGCGGCGGCTTCCGTCAGTTCGGTGACGATGGAACAGCCGATTCCCACATGGTCGCACTACGAACTTGAACATGTGCTGCTCGAAGGGCTCGGCCTGCGTGCTTCGACGTTGCCTGTCGAAATCTACCGGAACGGCCCGCGGCATGTATTCGTCGGCTTGCCCAGCATTGCGGATCTTTCAGCGGTCAAGCCGGACCTGCGTGTGCTGGCGCAACTGCCGGACGTCGCGGCCAACTGTTTCGCCGGTTCCGGGAGCGAATGGCGGCTGCGGATGTTCTCCCCGGCGTATGGCGTGTCCGAGGATGCCGCGACGGGCTCGGCAGCCGGTCCACTGGCGCTGCATCTGATCCGCCATGGGCTGGTCGAGTTTGAACAGCCGGTCGTTATCGAGCAAGGCGTGGAAATGGGCCGGCGCTCGGTGATGCAGGCAACGGTCTTCGGCACCTTCGGCAACCTGGGGCCGATCCGCGTGTCGGGAACCGCAACCATTGTTGCGCAAGGCAACCTGATTCGCTGGTAAAGGCTGAATCCGCCCGCGCATAAGCATCTATGGTCAACAGCATCAAGGAGAAACACGATGACGCAAACTCTTGAAACACCCTCGCAACTGAACAACGACGAGGCATTACGGCGTCGCCACCGTGCGGTGATCGAGGATTACATGAGCCGGCGCGGCGAAGGACGGTTGACGCGCTATCAGCTATTCGCGCCGGATGGCGTGGGTGGACTGTGGACGAACGATACGCTCGAACCGATCGTCTCGCGCGGCCACGAAAATCTCAAGATCCACGGTGCCTGGTCGCTGCAATGTTTTCCGGATTGGGAATGGACCAATGTCTCGATCTTCGAGACCCAGGACCCGAACCGTTGGTGGGTCGAATGTGACGGCGCGGGCCAGATCCTGTTTCCCGGCTATCCGGCTGGCCGCTACGAGAACCACTTCATCCACAGCTTTCTGCTCTCCGACGGCAAGATCAAGGAGCAGCGCGAGTTCATGAACCCGTATCGCCAGATGCTTGCGCTGGGCATTCCGATTCCGCCGA
This sequence comes from Paraburkholderia sp. SSBN10T, assembly GCF_056619545.1. Taxonomy (NCBI): domain Bacteria; kingdom Pseudomonadati; phylum Pseudomonadota; class Betaproteobacteria; order Burkholderiales; family Burkholderiaceae; genus Paraburkholderia; species Paraburkholderia sp. SSBN10T. The sequence continues at coordinate 225,808 of NZ_JBWQQI010000011.1, read as the reverse complement.
TTCGCCGGCAAGGCATTCCGGCAGACTGAACCTGTAGCGGATTGGAACTGGAGAGCGAGGTTGCCCGACCAGGGACCTCGCTCATTTGCGCACTCAGGTTTCGCGCATCACCGCTCTGGCGCACCCATGCAGCGCAGCAGCAGGTCTTCCACCGTCCGTGCGAGTTGCGCCCGGTTCACCCGCTTCTGCTTCAGGTAAGCGTTATCGACTACGCTATGGATACCGCTGAACAGAAACACGGCAGCCGAACGCGTGTCCGCAATCGACCATGCGCCGGCCTTCTTGCCCGCACCGAGCATCCGGTGCAGATCGTCGATCACGATGTTGTCGACCAGCCCTTCGCGCGTGCGCGGCCATGAGTCCCAGAACAGGGCGTCGTGCACGCGGATCGAATCAAGGTAGCCGAGCGCACAAGCCTTCGCCCATGCGCAGAGCCGCGCGTGCGGATCGTCTTCGGGCTGTTTCGCGACCGCGGCCTGAATACCATCCAGCAGCGTGCGGCCGAAACGATCGCCGAGGGCGAGCAGGAGTTCGTCCTTCGAGTCGAAATACAGATAGAACGTGCCCTTCGCCACGTTCGCGCCGGCCGTGATCTGATCGACGGTGGTGGCCGCCACGCCCTGCTCGACGAGCAGATTCTCGGCCGCGTTCATGATGTCGTTGCGCCGGGTTTCAGGCGACTTGGTCCTCACACTCGGTTTGGCGACGATACGCATCTGACGAACGGGGCTCCGATCACATGGAAATAGTGGAAGGAGCATAACGCATTGCCGGTTGCTGCGGCAACACATCGTCTGCCGCGACGTACCGGCAGGCAGTTCACACGGTGCGGCAGTATCGGCAAGCGCAGTCTTAGTGCCCTCCACCACCGCCCGCACCGGCATCGGCCCTGACCGGCCTGGTGACCCAGATCAACGGAATGATGACGATGAAGATCACCGCCGACAACCTGAAGATGTCGTTGAGTCCCAGCATGGCAGCCTGACCGTTCAGGGTGCGCTCAAAGAATGCCATCGCTCTCTCGGCGCCGCCGCCCAAAGTCGCCTGCAGCGAATTGATCACCGCCACGTATGAGGGGTTGTTCGGGCTGGCCTGCTCGGTCAGACGGGCGTGATGCAGGATCGTACGATCGTTCCAACCCGTGCTGAAGAGCGAAGTGCCGACTGCGCCGGCAAACATGCGCACAAAGTTCGACAGACCCGCCGCCGCCGGAATCTTCTGCGGCGGCAATCCAGACAGGATGATGACCGTCAATGGGACGAAAAACAAAGCCATCGGAATGCCCTGCAGCAGGGTCGGCAGCACCAGGGTCCAGGTATCGACTCCGGTGGTGTAGTACGAACGCATCAGGAACACGCCTGCAAAACCCACGAACGCGAGCGTCGACAGAATACGGACGTCCGACTTCGGTACGAGTTTTCCCATGACCGGCACGAGCACGATTGCAAAGAACCCCAATGGTGCGATTGCCAGCCCGGAGTCGATGGACCGATAGCCAAGATATTGCTGCATCCACTGCGGCAACAGCACGAGGTTGGCAAAGAACACGGCATAGGCGACCGAAATGGCCGCAGTACCGCCGAGGAAATTGCGCCCGGCAAAAAGACGCAGATCGACGATCGGGTTAGGCTCCGTCAGCTCCCAGATCACGAACGCCGCAAAACCGATCGCTGCGATCACGGCAAGCGTGACGATCACCGGCGAGTCGAACCAGTCAAGGTCTTTGCCCTTGTCGAGCATGATCTGCAGCGATGCCACCCAGGTGACCAGCAAAGCGAGCCCGACTGCATCGACCTGCAGCTTCACGGTCGGCGTTTCCCGCGTGCGGTAGATGAGCCACGTTACGGTGCCGGCGAACAGGCCGACCGGTATGTTGATGTAGAAAATCCACGACCAGCTATAGCTGTCGGTCATCCACCCGCCGAGCAACGGCCCGACAATCGGCCCCACTGTCGCGGTCATTGCCCACAGCGCGAGCGCCATCGAACTCTTCGATTTTGGATAGGAGCCGAGCAGGATCGCCTGCGAAAGCGGAATCAGAGGCCCCGCCATCGCCCCCTGCAAGACGCGCGCACCGAGCAGGAAAGGCAGTGTCGGCGCCAGGCCACATAGCCACGAAGCAGCGGTGAACAGCAAAATCGCGCAGACGAACAAGCGGATCTGGCCGATCCGGCGCGTGAGCCATCCCGTGAGCGGGATCGACACGGCATTCGATGCGGCGAACAGGGTAATGACCCACGTCCCCTCATCTACCGACACCCCAAGGTTGCCGGAGATGGTTGGAATCGCAACATTGGCGATCGATGAATCAAGCACGGTCATAAAAGTAGCCAGGGTAACCGCAAAGGTGGCCAGCACCAGCTTGCCGCCAGTGAGCGGTGGTGGTGGCGATGGCGGCGCGCCAGGGGATGATGAGGTGTTCAAGTCGTCTCCATGGAATCGGCTGGCGATGCAGGTTGCATGCCGCCAGGCTGCGGATCGGTTTTAGGCTTGTGAGGGCGCGACAGAGGTTTCGTCAGCGCAACTGAAGGATTCAGACGTCCCACAGCAGCAGCGCTGCCGCATGGCACATCCGGCTAGCCGCGTTGGCCCGTTCCTGCGCGATATGAGCCTCGGGTAAAGGCGTCCGGCCACGAAGCCGGCGTGCCGGCTCCGTCGTGTGCAGATGCACGGCGTAGGTGTCCCAAGGCGCTGAGATGCTCTCGTCCAGTTTGCCGGAAGCCTGAGCCATTACCCGCCCTACTTCACCACGGTGATATCCGCAATGAGTCACGACATGGGTCAGCATCTCTTCACGGGTCATATACCCGTCGCTGCCGTCGGTAAATACAAAGGGAATCGATTCGGTCAGCATGGCGGGACTCACCATCCAGACATAGTCGAGATACCAGCGATCGATAGCTGCGAGGCCGGCACGCAGCTCCGCGAGTTCCGGAGTGCCCGGTGTGTTGTCCGCCGCGAAGCGATGACCTTTGCCAAGAAGGTGAGCGGCGAAGATTCTGCTCACCACCAGACAATGATTCATCAGCCGGATCGCAAAACGGCGTTCCGCCGGATGACGCTCCGCGCTCAAGCCGTTCATTGCTTCCAGTAGTTCGCCATTGGCCCACGCTTGATAGCGGAACATCTTGAGCAGTAGTTCACTTGCGCTCATTGTGGCGGCCTCCCAATCCGAATAATATGTGAGCTTGGTTTTCACATTATTCAAGGAGGGGCCTTTACATGTCTACTCGCGTTTCCGGCCCTGAAGCCGCCATGCGCAAGAGGCCGCGCCAAGCCCGTTCCCGGGCTACGGTAGAGACAATCGTGGAGGCAGGGACTCGCGTTCTGGATTCCCAGGGATGGCCCGGATTCACGACCAATGAGGTCGCCGAGGTGGCCGGCATCAGTATTGGCTCGTTGTATCAGTACTTCCCCAACAAGCTCGCCCTGGTGGATGCGATCCGCCGGCGCCACTTCGACGACGTGTTGACGGTCTTAAGGAGCGCTTGCGAGAGCCGACGCGGATCCAGAGATCTGGTCGCCGAGTTCGTCGGCAATATGATTGGCGTGCACAGCAAATATCCGGCGTTGCATCGCACCTTGCGCGATCTGCCGAATCCGGACGGGACGCGATCGACTTTCGAGGCTTTCCAGGCGGAATATTTGCGCCTGTACGGTACGTTCGTGGCGGTGTATTACGGCAACAAGGACGCCAGGGTGAACGAAACGATCGTGCAGATACTGTCGTCCGCGGTCGAGGGCGTGATCCACAACGCCGCTCGACGGGAAGTGTTGACGAAGCCAAAACTGAGACGTGAGCTGATCAAGCTGATGTGTTGCTACCTCGAAGGGGCTTCCTAAATCGCGGAGCCGGTCCGCGCGGCGCCGGGCGGATCGACATAGTCCTCCGCGTCGATGTCGTAGCCGGACGGCTCCCAGCGGATCGCCAGCAACACCAGCAGCGAAGTCAGCGGCGCAACCGCGATCACCCAGAACACTTTCGTGCCGAGCGCAGCCGCCAGAACCGGAAACAGAAACAGCGACACCGTCGAAGCCGAGCGCACCAGGGTCTGGTTGAGACCCACGCCAATGCCGCGAATGGAGGTCGGATAGCTGAGAGAGGCGTAGGTCATCGAGTGCGATCCTGGCCCGAAACCTTGCCCGAACAGATAGCCGCCGAGCAGCAGGATAGCCAGCACCACGAGCAGGCCGCTGCCGGGTTTGCCGATCAAGGCGAGCCCGATCAGCGATGCGAATTGCAGCGAATGCCCCAGCACCGTCATCTTCCATGCTCCGACGGTGGGCGCGGTGCGCACGCCGATCAATCCGCCGACAAAAGCGAACGCCAGATTCAGCGTCAGCGCCGCGACGATCGTCGTGAGCGGGCCTTGATGAAAGAAGCTGGCAATGATCACCGGCAAGCCGAAGATGATCGCGTTATAGCCGAACGACGATGCTGCACCGATCGTAGCAGCGAGAATCGTGCGGCTGCGGTAGGTCCGGTTGAACAGCACGCCGTAGTTGCGCCACGACGCGGCGCGCGGCGCCTTCGTCAGCGTCGCGCTGCGCTCGACCACCGCATCCACGCCATACGAGCGCTTGAGGATGCGCGCGGCCTCGTCCAGATCGCCCTGATTCGCGGCCCAAACCGGCGACTCGCTAATGTAGCGGCTGCGCACGAGAATAATCACGATGGCGGGCACCGCGCCGAATGCGAGCGTCAGACGCCACAGCCAGCCCAGTTGATGTTCGGGCAGGATCGCATACAACCCGAGAATCAACAGATAGCAGGTGCTGGTGGCGGCATACCACGCCGGGCACCAGGCGGCCACGCTGGCCGCCTTGTTGCCCTTGCCTGCCACGCGCGAAAATTCGGCCAGAAAGGCCATAGCCACCGGCAAATCGAGGCCGACACCGAAACCCATCAGAAAACGCGCCCCACCCAGAACCCACGCGTTGGGCGCCAGGCCCGCAGCGATGGCCGCGACCACGAAGAACAGCATGTCGGCCATGAACACACGATAACGGCCAATCCGGTCGGTCAGGTAGCCGCCGAACAGTGCGCCGAGAATGGCGCCAAACGTGATCGCCGACGAAACGAAACCCACCTGTACCGGCGAAAGCGAGAACTGGCGCGCAATGTCCTTGATGCCATAAGCGAGCGAAGTCAGATCATAGGCATCGAGAAAAACCCCGCCGAGAGCGATGGCAATCACGATGCGTGCGTTGCTCCCTTTCGCAGCCCCTGCGCTGACGATGCGCGAGACGTCCTGGGCGGAGTGGATGACGGCGGGACGTGAAGCACTTCCCGCCTCTACTGGCGTGTCGACGCTAGTCGACGGAAAAGCAACGGTAGACATGATGTCGGAGTTCGCACGAGTAGCTGAAGCGTTGCATGGTAGCCATGCACGGTGCATCGGCAAAACGAGGAATTGATATATGCAAATCTGCGTTTTCCCGTGCGCCGGGCAAACCGGTTGCCCCCGCAATTTTCCAGGGCGTCCCATAACCTAAACAGCAAAACGCGGATAAGCATTTGAGGATTCGTTATTGGAGCGCTCCGTTGCCCGTTCTTATACTCGATCACGGTCAGCACTCGCCAGCGAAGAGTGCCAAAACTCCACTGCAGGAATATCTAAATGAGCCTACGTCCTTTGCATGATCGTGTGATCGTCAAGCGTCTCGATCAGGAGACGAAAACCGCCTCGGGCATCGTGATTCCCGAGAGCGCTGCCGAAAAACCCGACCAGGGTGAAGTCCTCGCCGTCGGTCCGGGCAAGCGCGATAGCGACGGCAAGCGCATCGAACCGGATCTGCAGGTCGGCGAGCGCGTGCTGTTCGGCAAATACGCGGGTCAGCAGGTCAAGGTCGACGGCACCGACCTGCTCGTGCTGCGCGAAGAAGACATTGTCGCAGTCGTCCACCAATAACGGAGCAAAGCAAATGGCAGCCAAAGAAATCGTCTTTAGCGACAGCGCACGTTCGAAACTGGTCGAAGGTGTGAACATCCTCGCGAACGCCGTGAAGGTCACGCTGGGTCCGAAGGGCCGCAATGTGGTGCTGGAGCGCTCGTTCGGCTCACCGGTCGTGACCAAGGACGGCGTGTCGGTCGCCAAGGAAATCGAGCTGGCCGACAAGTTGCAGAACATCGGCGCACAACTGGTCAAAGAGGTGGCCTCGCGCACCAGCGACGCCGCCGGCGACGGCACGACGACCGCCACCGTGCTCGCTCAGGCGATCGTCCGTGAGGGTCAGAAATACGTCGCGGCGGGCCTGAACCCGCTGGATCTGAAACGCGGCATCGACAAGGCGGTGAGCGCCGCTATCGACGAGCTGAAGAAAATCAGCAAGCCGACCACCACCAGCAAGGAGATCGCCCAGGTGGCGACGATCTCCGCCAACGGCGAGGAATCGATCGGCCAGCGCATCGCCGAGGCGATCGACCGCGTCGGCAAGGAAGGCGTGATTACCGTCGAAGACGGCAAGTCGCTCGCCGATGAACTCGAAGTGGTCGAGGGTCTGCAGTTCGATCGCGGCTACCTGTCGCCGTATTTCATCAACAACCCGGACAAGCAGGTCGCTGTTCTCGACAATCCGTTCATCCTGCTGCACGACAAGAAGATCTCGAACATTCGCGATCTGCTGCCGGTCCTCGAGCAGGTTGCCAAGGCGGGCCGCCCGCTGCTGATCATCGCCGAGGACGTGGAAGGCGAAGCGCTCGCAACGCTGGTGGTGAACAACATCCGCGGCATTCTGAAGACGGTCGCGGTCAAGGCGCCCGGCTTCGGAGACCGCCGCAAGGCGCTGCTCGAAGACATCGCGATTCTGACCGGTGGCCAGGTGATTGCCGAGGAAACCGGCCTCACGCTCGAAAAGGCGACGCTGGCCGAGCTGGGCCAGGCGAAGCGCATCGAAGTGGGCAAGGAGAATACCACGGTGATCGACGGCGGCGGCGACCCGCAAACCATCGAAGCGCGTGTAAAGCAGATTCGCGTGCAGATCGAAGAAGCCACCTCCGATTACGACCGCGAAAAGCTCCAGGAGCGCGTCGCCAAGCTGGCAGGCGGCGTGGCGGTGATCAAGGTGGGCGGCGCCACCGAGATCGAGGTCAAGGAAAAGAAGGACCGCGTCGACGATGCGCTGCATGCAACCCGCGCGGCCGTCGAAGAAGGCATCGTGCCGGGTGGCGGCGTGGCGCTGATTCGCGTGCGCAACGCGATCGCCGAACTGAAAGGTAGCAATCCCGATCAGGATGCCGGCGTGAAGATCGTCTTGCGTGCGCTTGAAGAGCCGCTTCGCCAGATCGTCTCCAATGCCGGCGAGGAAGCCAGCGTCGTGGTCGCGCAGGTCTCGCAGGGCAGCGGCAACTTCGGCTACAACGCGCAGACCGGTGAATACGGCGATCTGGTCGAATCGGGGGTGCTCGATCCGACCAAGGTCACTCGCACCGCGCTGCAAAACGCGGCTTCGGTGGCAGGTCTATTGCTGACCACCGATGCGACCGTGCACGAAGCGCCGAAGGATGCCGCACCGGCGGCGCCGGCGGGCGGTCCGGTTGCGGGCGGCCCAGGCTTCGACTTCTAGGATTCCTGATATCGCGGCGGTACGCCTCTGGCGCCTGCGACAAGCGTCGCAAGACGTCAGAGGCAGTTACGTCTAAACGGTTTCGGCGGTCTTGTGCCGAAAACTCGCCGCTGCATGTCGCCCGGGCAACTGGTCACCCGCGCCGAACAGCTTGTTGCGCAGCGTACCGTCGCCGTAAGCGGTCTTGTACAGCCCGCGGTTTTGCAACTCGGGCACCACCAGATCGATGAAGTCCTCGTAGCTCTCGGGCACGACCGTGCGGCTGAGATTGAAACCGTCGACGCCGGTTTCCTCGACCCACGCCTGCAGTTCGTCCGCCACCTGGGCCGCGCTGCCGACAATGGCCGGATAGCGCCCGCCCAGTTCGAACATCTCGAGCAGCTTGCGACGGGTCCAGCCGTGCTGCTTCGCCGTGCGCGTTGCCGATTCGATGGCGTTGGTCGGCGCATAGTCGACCGGCGCATCGAGATCGTATTGAGCGTAGTCGATACCGGTGCTGGCCGCGAAATGCGCGAGCCCTGCTTCGCGGCTTGCATAACGTAAATAGTCCGCATACTTCTCGCGCGCTTCGTGCTCGGTGGCGCCCGTCACGACCGCCGCGCCCACGAATACCTTGACGTCGTCCGGTTGCCGCCCGGCTTGCACCAGTTGCTCGCGCAACGTACGCACCGTCTCGCGCCCGACTGCGCGGTTCGGCGGCGAGATGAACACGCATTCGGCATGGCGCGCCGCAAAACGCTGGCCACGCCCGGAGCTGCCCGCCTGAAACAACACCGGCGTGCGTTGCGGCGACGGCTCGGCGAGGTGGTAGCCCTCGACGTTGTAGTAGCGCCCTGCGTGCTTGACCTGATGCACCTTGGCTGGGTCCGCATAAACGCGGCCCGCCTTGTCGCGCAGCACCGCGTCCTGTTCCCAACTGCCTTCCCACAGCTTGTAGAGAATCTCGAGATACTCGTCCGCGCGCTCGTAACGCTCGTCGTGCGGCAGTTGCTCGTTGAGCCCCATCGCGCGTGCCGCGCTGTCGAGATAGCCGGTCACGATGTTCCAGCCAATCCGTCCTTGCGTCAGATGATCGAGCGTCGAGAAGCGGCGTGCCAGCAGATAAGGCTGCTCGTAGGTGAGATTGACCGTCACGCCGAAGCCGAGGTTCTCGGTCACCGCCGCCATTGCCGATACCAGCAGCGTGGGATCGTTGACCGGCAACTGGATCGACTCGCGCAACGTCACCTCGACATTGTGCTGATAGACGTCGTAGACACCTACGATGTCGGCCAGAAACAGGCCGTCGAACAGGCCGCGTTCCAGCGTGCGCGCGAGGTTGGTCCAGTACGGCAGCAGGCGATAGTCGGTGGAGCGGTCGCGCGGATGCGTCCACAGGCCGTGGTTGATATGGCCGACGCAGTTCATGTTGAACGCGTTGAGCAGGATCTGTTTCTTCGCCATCACAAGGCTCCATGCCGCGGCGGCAGCTTGTCGTTGAGGTAGAAGTTGCCCACCGCATGATACTTCCAGCGCACCGGATCATGCAGCGTGTGGGTGCGCGCGTTGCGCCAGAAACGGTCGAGTCCGAGGCCATCGAGTGTGGCGGCGGTGCCGGCCAGTTCGAACAGACGCGAACCCGCGTCCAGCGACACGGTGGTGGTGAGCGCCCGCGCCTCGGCCACGGCGACCGACGCCTCTGCCACCGAGCGATCGGTGGAGTTGGCCTGCGCGGCGTCGACGAAGCGGCCCGCGCGGCGCAACAGCGCCTCCGCCGCACGCAGGCGCACCGCGAGGTCGCCGAACTGCGCGATGGTCAGCGGATCGTCGACGGCCCGTTCGACTTGCGCGTCGATCCATGGCCGCGAGCGCTCGCGCACGAACTGCAAGGCGGCGTCGAAGGCGCCGCGCGCCTGGCCCAGATCGATCGCCGCGTGGATGATCTGCGCAAGCGGTCCGATCGTCGTGGGACGCTCGAACGACACCTGAAACGGCACAACCCACTCGGGTTCGACGCGCACCTGCTCGAACTGCACCGAGCCGCTGCCGGTAACACGTTGACCGAAACCATCCCAGTCGTCCGTGACTGTCACGCCCGGCGTGTCGCGTGGAATGAAGGCCAGATACGTGACGTCGCGCCCCTCGTCGTCTGCGACCACCAGCGTCGGAATCCAGTGCGCGTAGAGCGCACCGGTGCAATAGAATTTCCGGCCATCGACATGCCAGCCGCCCGCCCCACGCGTGAGCCGTGTGCGGCGCTTGAAGTCCTTGTGGCCGATTTCGGCGAGCGCATTGCCGAAGCGCTCGCCCGCCAGCACGCGCCGGTAGAAAAAACGTTGTTGCTCGACACTGCCGCCGACCCGCAGCACTTCCAGCGCATAGAAATGATTCTGCGGAATCTGGCCGAGCGAGCCGTCGGCTGCCGAGATAATCGCGGTCACCTCGGCGAGCGTGCCGTTGCGCACCCCCGCGCCGCCGAATTCGCGCGGCACGGTGATGCCCCACAGCCCGCTCGCGACGAACGCGTCGAGCTCCGCCCACGGCAGTCGTCGTTCACGGTCGCGCAGCGCGGCCTCGGGCGCGAATTTCGCAGCGAGGCGCCGCGCAGCCAGCAGAGCCTGCGCGTCGTCGGTAATCAGGTCGGGCGTCGCAGGTGGGCGCAGTTCGGCAGGCAATGGATTCGCCACCACGTCGTCACGCGTTGCTACGGAGAGCTCAAGAGTCATGTTTCAATTCCACGAGTGACGCGCGGGCTGCACGCGATTCAGGTGATAGTTGCCAAGCAGATGCAACTTCCAGCGAACCGGGTCGTGCAGCGTATGGGTGCGTGCATTGCGCCAATGGCGGTCGAGGTTATGCGCCGCGCGCGTCGCGGCAGAACCGGCCAGCTCGAACAGCTTTTCGCTCGCTTCCAGTGCGATGCGGGTGGTCAGGATCTTCGCTTCGGCCACCGCGACCGACGCACGCGCGCTAGCCTCGGCGTCGATCGATGGCGCGGCGGCAATCGCGTCGAGCGTGTGACCCGCCTCCTGCAGCACTTCATGTGCGGCGTGCAGGTCGATCTGCAGACGGCCGACGTCGGCAATGATGTACGGGTCGTCGGTTGCGTGCTCGAGGCCTGAATCGACCCACGGGCGTGCGCGTTCGCGGACGAAGGCGAGCGTATCGGCAATGGCCGCTTGCGCGATGCCCTGGTCGATCGCCGCCTGAACAAGCTGCGAGGTGGGCCCGAACAGACCCGGACGATCGGCGAGTTGCCAGATCGGCAGCACGTCTTGCGGATCGACCGGCACCTGCTCGAAGGTCACCGTGCCGCTTGCCGTGGTGCGTTGGCCGAACGAACTCCAGTCGTCGACAACCTTGAGACCAGGCGCCTCGCGCGGCACCCAGACCTGCACGGCGCGGCCTTCGTCGTCCGTTGCGCGCGCCGGAACGCGATGCGCAAAGAGCGCACCGGTCGAATAGAAACGCTCGCCGTTCAGGCGCAGGCCATCAGGGGTCGAGGTGAGGCGCGTCGTGCCGTGCAGAATGGTTTTGACGCTCGCCGAGCGGCGCTCCGGGCCGGCATTGCCGAGCCGCTGGCCCGCCAGAACCTCGCCGTACAGGCGCGCCTTCTGCGCCGGCGTGCCGATCTCGCGCAACACGCCCAGCACGCCGAAATGATTCTGCGGAATCTGGCCCAGCGCCGGATCGGCGGTACACAGGATCACAAAGACTTCCGCCAGCGTTGCATACGACACGTCGGCGCCGCCGTATTCGCGCGGCACCGTGATCGCGCCAAGACCGCTTTCCGACCAGAGATCCAGTTCGGCCCACGGCAGCAGGCGTTTGCGGTCGCGCTCGGCAGCGTCTGCCGCGAAGTGTTCAGCGAGTGCGTGCGCGGCGGCGATCGCTTGCGCATCGTCGGCAATGCGCCGCACACGATCTGGATCGGGACGCCGCGGCAAAGCTGCGTCGGCGGAGGGAGAATCGAGAGTGGACATGATGGTTCGTATCGACAGAGATGACACCCGTTCGCCCGCAGCGCGTGACTCCCTTGTGATGGAGAAGCGCACAGCCTGCGTAACGCTTGTGGCGAACAGGTTGAATCGTCTATTGGACCAGTCGAGGCGTGCCACGCCTACTATCGAATTGGAACTTGCTTATGAGGGATTCCGATTTTACGAGAGCGTTGCGTCCTTCGTGACGATCTTGCGTGGAATCAGCTTCAACTCGTAGAACGTGTCCGCAATTCGCTGCTGCTCTGCAAGTACCTCGGCGTCGATCGGCTTGTAGACGTGCGCATAGTGCTCAAGACCGATCTGGATGACCGATGCGTCGATCCCTTGAACGGGCGCGAGCTCGGCGGCCGCGGCAACGGTGTTCTGCTTCACCCATTGCCCTTCCTTGCCGAGCTCTTCCATGACGATCGCGATCACGTTCTGACGCTTTTGCGCGAACTCACGCTGGCTGAGAAAGAACTCGTGATGACTGGCTACGCCCTGCGCATCGGCCAGCAGGCGCGCGTTGCCTTGCGTCTGTGCTGCGGCGAGAAACGGATCCCAGATCGCCCACGCGTCGACCGCGCCTTGCTCGAGAGCCGCGCGTGCATCGGCGGGCGCCAGATAGACTGGCTGAATATCGCCGAAATCGAGACCGTTCTTGCGCAGCAGTGCGACGATGAACCAGTGAACATCCGAGCCCCGGTTGAAGGCGATCTTCTTTCTCTTCAGATCGGTCACGCTTTTGATGGGCGAGTTCCTGGGGACGACGACGCCTTCAGCATGAGGCGTCGGAACTTCGTACGCGGTATAGACGAAGTCCGCTCCTGCAGCTTGCGCGAACACCGGTGGGGCCTCGCCGACATAACCGAAATCGATCGCGCCGACATTCAGGCTCTCTAGCAGTTGCGGTCCAGCCGGAAACTCGTTCCACGAGACCTTGATGCCAAGCGGCGCAAGCCGCTTTTCGAGCGCGCCATGCGCTTTTAGCAGCACGAGCGTGCTGGCGGACTTCTGATAGCCGATTCTGAACTGATCGGGTTGAAACTTGGCCCACGCCGGCAGTGCGGAGCCTGCCAGCGTTGCGCCCAAAGCGGCAAGGAAAGTCCGGCGGCCCCGGAGTGTCGAGTGGTTCATCGTCGCGCGTCCATGGTTGATGCTTCCGTTTCCAACGAAGCCGAAAATCGTACGCCTCACGCGCCATGCGTCGAAGTGATCTTTCGCGGAAAGCAAATATCCGTTTGTGGATAGAGCGCGTGCGAACTTTTCATATATGCCTCGGCAGATTTAGCAACCAACGGAAAAGTATTTGCCAGCGACCTCCCTCATTACATAGCATTCGCCCATCATCAACCACACGACCACTGTGTCTCATGAATAAAAGAAACCTGCTGAAAACCGCGCTGGCCACCGTTGTATTCGGCCTGGGTGTCGCCACCGCGCAACTCTCGCTGGCTGCACCGCAAACCCTGCGCGTCGGCATCATGTCTGGCGAAGATGAGGACGTGTGGCGCGTCGTCGCCGCGAACGCCGCCAAGCAGGGTCTCACCATCAAGATCACGACGTTCTCCGATTACACGCAGCCCAACGAGGCGCTCTCGGAGCACGACCTGGACGCCAATTCGTTCCAGCACAAGCCGTATCTCGATGCGCAGATCAAGGCGCGCGGCTACACGATCGTGCCGGTGGGCTATACCTACGTGCAGCCGATCGGCTTGTATTCGCGCAAGGTGAAGTCGGTGGCCGATCTTCCGGATGGCGCCACTATCGCCGTACCGAACGATCCGAGTAACGAAGGGCGCTCGCTGCTGTTGCTGCAGGCACAGCATCTGATCACGCTGCGTGCCGACGTCGGCCTGCTGCCGACCGCCCGCGATATCGCGGACAATCCGAAGCATATTCATATCAAGGAGCTCGATGCCGGTATCGTGGGCCGTGCAATCGGCGATGTGGACGCTGCCGTGATCAATACGGACTGGGCCATCAAGGCCGGCATCAAGATCCCGCAAGAACGGATCGCACAGGAGCAGGTGAACGGCAATCCGTACCGCAACTTCCTTGCCGTCAATGCGAAAGACGCGAACGCGCCGTGGGTGAAAACGCTCGTGCAGAGTTATCAGCAGCCTAATGTGGCTACCGAAATTCTCAGTGTCTATCATGGTGCGACGCTGCCGGCGTGGAATGAGACAAGCCACTGATTGCATCGCTAGCGCAAAGTCTTAGCAGTCTTTCAAAACAAAACGGAGGGCCGTCAACCGACGGCCCTCCGTTCCGTGAAACACCCGCTACCTCAGCACCGCGGCCGCATTCAAACCGGGCCGCCGCGCCCCACCCTCACTTCTGCTGCTTCAGATACTGCTGCACATCCTTCATCGTCACCGTGCCGCTACGCGCGGTATCGATCTGATCGAAATGCGCCGCCACATAACCGAGCCCATCGGTTTGCGCTTGGGCTTTCGTGATCGCAGCACCGTTCTGCAGCGCGCCTTCTGCGCCGAGACTGCTGGCAAGACGCTGTTGCGCTTGCCGTTGCAGCGTGACGCCGGTAGTAGGCGACGCCGCCGCGTTGTGCGCGCGCGGAAAGAACGGTCCATCGACGCCGCCATTCGTCGGCACTGCATCGGAAACAGACTGCACCGGCGCCGCGTAAGCGCTAGCCGCAGCGGCGCACAAAACCGCCGTCGAAGCCACAAACCGCAAGACAGGATTAAAACGCATGAGATGACTCGCAAGAAAAGCGAGCAGGCCGCCGTTTCAGCGCGGCCGGCTCAAGATGGATTTAAGGCGCAACTTTCGTTGCAGTGAGCGTCGGCGTCCCAGCAGGACTCTCGTCCGACCACGCAGCGGGCAGATTGGCGAGCGACAGCGCCCCGCCGATCTGCGAACCCGCGAAGTACGACTTCAGGTCCGCCTTCATCTGCGGCCGCGCGTTGTTGTCCAGATAGATCATGTGGCCGCCAGGATAGAACGTGACCTGCAGGTTCGCGTTCAGGCCGGAGACCGTCTGCAGACGCGCCAACTGGTTCTCGGTCAGGAAATACGGCGTCGCCAGATCGTGATAGCCGTTCGCCGACAATACCTTCAACTGCGGATTCAGCGTGAGCGCCGCCAGCAGATCCGGAATCGTATCCGGCACGGCCTGGCCGTCATGGCTGAAATCCCACGAACCGATGATGTCGTTATTCAGCGTCTGATAGGTCGCGTTCGGCGCGTTGTAGCCGAGATATGCCGGCATCTGCGTGGCGAGCGCCGTGGTGAACGGCTGCGAGATCAGAATGTCCGACGGGTCACCGTCCGCCTGCAGGCGCGGATCGCTGTTCGGCAGCGAGACACGGCCATCGTAACGGCCGATGGTCGAACCCGGCACCAGCGCAGTGCCGTAGTACGCGTTGCCGAAGTACGCATTGAGCGCTTGCGGCGACAGACTGGTAAGGCTCGACCACGACGCGATCGTGTTGCTGCTCGGGAACACTGGCGGCGTCGTAAGCACAGGCGTGCCGGCGAAGTTGTTCGACGGTCCGTACTGGGCCAGCGACGAGTACTGCGTGGTCACGAAATTCTGGATCTGCTGCGCGTACGCGCCCAGATTGACCGGCGCCGGCGAGACCTGGTTGAAGTACGCCGCCACCTGCGCGTAGGTCACGAAGTAACCGATCATCGAATCCGTGCTGTATTTCAGCTCGATCGGAAAGTCGCTGGCGTTATTGTTCGTGATGGCGTTGGTTTCGCCCACGTCCGCGAAGTAATTCAGAATTGACGATTGCAGCACGATCCCGCTCAGGTGAACCCCGGCCGACTCGAGAGACAGCGCCAGCATATTGGTGCGCGGCGTGCCATACGATTCGCCGTACAGATAGATCGGCGAACTGCCGCGGTTGTTCGCCGTCAGATAGCGCTGGATGAAATCGCGCATCACCCGCACATCCGGATCGGCGCCCCAGAAGGTCTGGTTGGTATTCGGCGCAATCGCTTCGGACAGGCCGGTGCCCGGGGGATCGATAAACACCATGTCGGTCGTGTCGATCAGGCTTTCCTGGTTGTCGACCAGCGGGAAATTCGGCCAGTTGGTCATCTGCGGGTCAGGCGTCGCGACGCGGGTCGGCGCAAACGAGCCAAGCCGCAGCCACACGGACGAGGAACCCGGGCCGCCGTTGTAGAAGAAAGTGACCGGGCGCGGCGCGCCGTTGGTCGAAGGAGCGGTGTACGCCACGTACGACATCGTCGCCTGCGGCGTGCCGTTCGGATCGCTGGCGGTCAGGTGGCCGGTGGTGGTCGTGTAGTTGACCGTCGTGCCGCCGACGCTCCATTGGTGATGGATCACCGCCGCCTTTTCGGAAACCTGCGCGGCGCTCAGGCCGTCGCTGCCCTTGGGCGAATACGCGACCGGGTCGATGAACTTCTGGTCGGCCTGAGTCGGCGTATCGGTGCTGCCGGTCACGCTGCCGCCGCAACCGGCGGTCGCGAGAATCCCGGCGGCCATCGCCACCTTCGCGATGCGGCGGACCTGCCCCGCCCAGACGGCGGGCATTCCTCGTTGTGTTTCTTTCATCTTCGTCCTGTTTTTAGTTATGCGAAGCAACCCTTGCGTTGCTTGAACGCTGCTACTGCGTGCTATTGCCACGTGCCGCTTGTGTGGCCGCTTGTGCGCCGTCCCGGACGTCCCCGCCGTGCTGCAGACGTTGACGCCCGGCAACGACACAAGCCGGTCTGCCTGAAGCGCTGCGTCAGGCCGTCGTCGAGGAGCCCGACAGCAGCTCCCACCAGCTATGGAACAGGCTTGCGAGCATGCTGAACAGGTCAGCCGGGCTGCCGGTGTCGCTGCTGCCCGCGTTGCCGTTCGAGGCGGTGGCCGGCGCCGAACCGAAGTCGGTGTTCAGCTTCGCGATGTTGAAACTGCCCCAGCCGGTATCGAGGTCGAAACCCGTGGTGGCGCTGTAGCCATACGTGACGCCGCCCTGGGTGATGCCGTTGTTGCCCGACACGACGCTGTGCACGAGGCTCGGGTCGGCAGGCACCTGGCTGTAGATCGTCGAGGCGGGGAACGCCAGCGCGTTGTTGTTGGCCGACTGCACGCGCGCCCAGATGCCGGAGAATATCGGCGCCGCGAGGCTCGTGCCGCCGATCACGTTCGGATCGTTCGGGCCGTAACCGGGGATCGTGCCGGTGGTTTGCCCCTGATAGACGAGGATTGCGCCGCTGGCATTGTCCGCATCGAAGCCGATATCGGGCACGGTGCGCTGCTGCTTGCCGGTGACGGCCGACTGCCAGCTCGGCGCGGTTTCGTACTGGCTGATCCCGCCGCCTGTCGCCCATAGCGCCCCGCTGCTGTCGAGCCCCGAATTCCAGACGGTTTCGTGGTCGTACTGGCCGTTGTTCGTATAGAGCGAGGTGCCGCCGACCGCGATCACGTACGGCGAGGTAGCCGGCTCGCTGACGCTATAGGTGCTCAGGTTCGACGGCGGCACGCCGTTCTGGCATTCGTACACGCCATGGTCGCCGGCCGAGACCGAGAAGGTCTGCCCTTGCGCCATCGCCACCTTGAAGATCGCATCGTCGGCGGATTGCGAGCCGCCTTGCTGGGCATCGGCTTCGCAGACACCAAGCGAGACGTTGATCACCTTGGCGATGTTGTCGGACACCGCCTGGTTATAGGCGGCCGTAATGTCGCTCAGATTCATCGACGGCGCGTCATAGAACGTCAACTGGTTAACTGCGCCGCCCGCGGCGCCGACGATCGACTGGCTGTCCAGGTTCCATTCCACCGTGCCGGACGTATCGCTGTAGTCGCTGCCGGACGCGCCGGTTTGCACGACATGGGTCGACACCGTGCCGAGCGAGTTGTTGCTGGTGAAGGTCTGCAGATCCGACAAGGTCTGCGTGAGATCGCCTTCGGAAATAATGCCGATGGTCGTGCTCGAAGCCGTCGGCGTGCTGCCGGCGCCGTACAGGCCCGAAAACTCGACCGGGTTGTGCGGAACCGCAACGGCCTGGGCGGCGGCGTTCCTACGTGTCGAAAGGTCGACGCTTGCGCCCGGCTGAACCGGTTTGGCAAGGTGATAGTTGGTATGCGCGGTCACGACGTTCTGCAAACCAAGCACCGTATCGACCACCTCGGCCAGTGCGGAGGGCACCTGTGCATCGCCCGCATTGGCGTAGACCTGGCGGC
The DNA here is from genome assembly GCF_056619545.1 of Paraburkholderia sp. SSBN10T. NCBI lineage: Bacteria > Pseudomonadati > Pseudomonadota > Betaproteobacteria > Burkholderiales > Burkholderiaceae > Paraburkholderia > Paraburkholderia sp. SSBN10T. The sequence goes on along the minus strand of NZ_JBWQQI010000011.1, from coordinate 208,117 downwards.
CGGCGTCGTTAAACTGCACGAGGCTGGTGTTGAACGCCGCCTTTGCCGTCGCAGCCGTGCCGTCGGCCGTCACCAGCATGCGGTTCTTCGCCACCTGAACGTTCGTGAAGCCTGCCTGAGTCAGGTACTGTTGGACGGCCGCCACTTGCGCCTCGGTCGGAGCGTAGGTGTCGAGAACCTGTTGCGGCGTCAGGTATTGGCGGAAATTCGGACTGCCCGGTTGATTGACCTCGTGGATAAACTTTTCCAGCGCCTGCTGGTTACGCAGTTTCAGCGTGACAACCACATGTAATGGTTTATTTGCGGCGACCGCAGCAGTCGCATTGGATGCAGCCTGCGGCGTGACCAATACGCCATTTTCCGGCGCACTTTTTTGCGGCGCAATAAATGCACGGGTTTTAGTGGAAACCCAATCCTGGGAATTGACCTCGGCATGAGCTGCCGAAACCAGAAGACCAGTCGAAGATAATCCGATCAACGATAAAACCGAGATACGACGCGTTGCTGTCGAAAAACGTGCGACAAAAGACGATGCCGGTAATGGCATAATGCCTCCTCGTGAGAACAAGCGGCCACCTGCTGACCAGCACGGTAGTGCTGGGCTAACAAAATGTATTGGATTGCGTGAGATACACGTTCTCCATCACACCTATCCCCGTTGGCTAGTAATTTTTTGTAAGGAGAATCTTATCCGAACTGTTTTAACTGACAAGATGCCAATAAAGATTTTACATACGTAAAATCGACGTGCATTTTGAATATGGGATCTGTGTTTTGCATCAGAAAATCGTGGATATTTTTATCTGTTTTGAATCACCGGTTTTAAATACCGATATACGGGTAATCCCGTATGCAATCATTACCTTGTTGTTTCTGATAAGAAGTGTGTGGAAACGGGTTTCGCGTGAGCGGGCATTGCCGCCGGATCGAAGCAAAGCCGCAGGGTGCGGCTCGGCTCCCGCAACCCCCCACCCTGCCCGCCGCTAGCCTAATCTGGCACAATTTAGCCCCACAAATCCTCCGATGGCCCTTCCCGCCGCCGGTGTAGCGTCATATGCTTGGCCGATCCGGGCCAGTGACTGCGTTCAGCGCAACGCCCTCATATCAATCCGTCAGAGAGACATCGAACATGGCCACCGTCACGCCACGCGCAAGCAACGCCAACCTGTCGGGCTTGCTCAGCAGCGGCAGGCTCACCCTCGGCACGCGCATCGTGCTCAGCTTCGGCGCACTGTTCCTGCTCATGGTCGTTATGGCCGTGATTTCCTATACGCGCCTGCGTTCCATCGACGACGAAGCGGTAAGCCTGCGCCGCGACTCCGTGCCGGGCCTGTACTACGCCACGGCGCTGCGCGCGGCGTCGAACGAAAGCTATGCCGCGCTCGAGCGAGCCATCTTCGTCGACCCTGATGCGCCGAGCATGACGCACGACCTCGACCTCCTGCCGGACGTCCTGCGCAACTTCGACAAGGTCGCCGCCGACTACCAGAGCACCGTCTTCCGCGACGACGACCGCGAACGCTACAACAGCTTCAAGGCCGCCTACGAGCAATATCTTCAGCTCTTCAACGACGCGGTGAATCAGGCCCGTACCTCGCGGTCGGCCGCCCAGGCCGACTTCATCCATCTGACGCCCGCATGGAACAACGTGATTAGCGCCGCCAACGTGCTGGTCGCGGAAAACCACACCCAGGCCGACGACTCGGCCGAGATGATTCGCAGCTCGGTCACCGGTACCGAAGTCACGCTTGCCACCGCACTGGGCATCGTGCTGCTGGTCGCGCTCGCGACCGGCTATACGCTGTTCCGCGCGGTGACCGTACCGATGGCGCGGCTCGTCGAAGTGCTCGACATCATGCGCACCGGCAATCTGGCGCAGCGCCTGAACCTGCGCCGCAGCGACGAGTTCGGCACACTGGAGAATGGTTTCAACCGCATGGCGGAAGAACTGACGAGCCTGGTTTCGCAGGCGCAGAAGTCGTCCCTGCAGGTCACGACTTCGGTCACCGAGATCGCCGCCACCTCCAAGGAACAACAGGCCACCGCGAGCGAAACCGCCGCGACCACCACCGAGATCGGCGCGACCTCCCGCGAAATCTTTGCGACCTCGCGCGACCTGTTGCGCACGATGAACGAAGTCGCTGGTGTGGCGGAGCAGTCGGCGACGCTGGCGGGCGCGAGCCAAAGCGGCCTGACGCGCATGGAAGACACCATGCGCAGCGTCATGGAAGCGGCCGGCTCGGTCAACGCCAAGCTGTCGATCCTCAACGAGAAGGCGGTCAATATCAATCAGGTGGTGGCGACCATCACCAAGGTGGCCGATCAGACCAACCTGCTCTCGCTGAACGCCGCCATCGAGGCCGAAAAGGCCGGCGAATACGGACGCGGCTTCGCCGTGGTCGCCACCGAAATCCGCCGCCTTGCCGATCAGACCGCGGTGGCGACCTACGATATCGAGCAGACCGTCAAGGAAATCCAGTCGGCGGTGTCCGCCGGCGTGATGGGCATGGACAAGTTCTCCGAGGAAGTGCGCCGCGGCATGCGCGACGTGCAACTGGTGGGCGGACAGCTCTCGCAGATCATCAACGAAGTGCAGACGCTCGCACCGCGCTTCCAGCTGGTCAACGAGGGCATGCACACCCAGGCCACCAGCGCGGAGCAGATCACCCAGGCGCTCTCACAACTGTCCGAGGCCGCGCAGCAGACGGCGGAGTCGCTGCGTCAGTCGTCGCAGGCGATCGACGATCTGACGCTGGTCGCCAATCAGTTGCGCACCGGGGTATCGCGCTTCAAGATCGAGGCTTGACGTACCGCTTGCGCACCTTGCTCATCTCGACCCTCTCACGCTAAACACGGGCCATCGCCATGCTCTTCCTCCTGTTCGATCTGGACGGCGACCGCTACGCGCTCGACGCGGCCGGGATTGTCGAGGTGCTGGCGCTCGCGCCCACCAAGTCGATTCCCGGCGCGCCCGCGTGGGTGGCCGGGATGTTCGAGCGGCACGGCGAGCCGGTGCCGGTGATCGACGTATCGCAACTCGCGCTCGGACGCCCTGCGCACCGGCTGCGCTCCACCCGCCTCGTGCTGGTTCGTTATCGTGCGCACGAGGCCGCGGCCATGCGTGGCGAGAGTGGCGAGCCGCCGGCGCATCTGCTCGGCCTGATCGTCGAGCGCGCGACGCAGACGCGCAGCATCGAACGCGAGCGGTTCCTCGATAGCGGTCTCGCCACGCCGCACGCGCGCTGGCTCGGCCCGGTCGCGAACGATGGCATGGGGCTCGTGCAATGGGTCGAGGTGCAGCAGATGCTCGGCGACGACGTAAAGGCACTGCTGTTTCCGCCCGCCGCCGCACCAGCGCAGGCCTCGCTGTAACGAGCCGCATGAGCTACGACCTGAGCGACTTCCTGAACCACGACCTGCACAACCATCCGACACGCCCCATGAACGCCGCCGACCCATGCTTCGAAGCTTGGCTCTCGCAAGAGACCGGGATCGATGCGTCTTCGCTTGGCAACAATGCATTGGAGCGCGCCGTGCTGGAACGCGTGCGCATCATGCAGCCGCCCGAGCCCGGTGCGCGCCTCGCGGACCGCGCGGTGGAGGCTTACTGGCATTTGCTGAACGGCTCGCCCGACGAGCGCCTCGCGCTCGTGGAAGCGCTGGTGGTGCCCGAGACCTGGTTCTTCCGGGACCGCGAGGCATTCGTCGCGCTGGCGCGGCTCGCCAACGAACGGCTCGTGCGCGATCCGTCCCATGTGGTGCGCGTGTTGAGCGTGCCGTGTTCGAGCGGCGAAGAGCCGTATTCGGTGGCGATGGCGCTGCTCGACGCAGGGATTGGCGCGGAGCGCTTTACGATCGACGCGCTCGATATCAGCGCTCGCGCGATCGAGCTGGCGCTAAAGTCCGTCTACGGACGCAACTCGTTTCGTGGCGGCGAATACGCGTTCCGCGACCGCCATTTCGGCCTAGCCGACGGAGGCTGGGTGCTCAACGACCGGGTCCGGCAAACCGTGCGCTTCGCGCAGGCGAATCTGTTCGACTCGCCGCCCAACGCCGGCGCACGCTACGATTTTATTTTCTGCCGCAACGTGCTGATCTATTTCCACCGCGATGCCCAGGATCGCGCCATTCATCTGCTCGATGGGCGGCTGGCCGATGGCGGCACGATCTTTGTCGGACCGGCCGAAACCGGCTTGATGATGCGCCATACGCTGAGTTCGGCGCGCATTCCGCTGGCCTTCGCCTTTCAGCGCACGCCGCCCGACGAGGCGGCGCAGCCAGGTTTTACGCTGTTCGCCAAGGCCGCGAGCGCGGGTGTGGCGGCGAGCTACGCTACCGTGACGGCGCCGCGAGACATGAGCGGCGTAGCGGGTAGCGACGGCATGGACAAAACACCGACGCTGCCGTTCCCGCAAGCGGCAAGCGCGTTTCTGCCTGCTCGCGTCCCTGCGCCGGCGCCCGCCTTCAACCTGCCGGCGCTAAAACCGGCCCCAGCCACGCCGCGTGCGGCACAACCAGCGCCTGCCCAGAGCCACGCGGCGCCGGCCCTCTCGCCCGCGTCGAGCGTGTCGCTGGCCGAGGCGCGCCGACTCGCCGACGCCGGCCAGTTCGACCAGGCCGAGCGCGTCGCGCAGGAATTCGCCATCGTGCACGGGCCGCATGCCGAGGCGTTTTATCTGCTTGGCCTGATCGCCGACGCCCAGGGCCGCAGCGCCGACGCGAGCGACTATTACCGCAAGGCGCTCTATCTCGAGCCCGCGCACTACGAGGCGCTCACGCATCTCGCGGCGCTGCTCGACGTCACCGGCGACAGCGCCGGTGCGCAGCAACTGATGCGGCGTGCCCAGCGCGCCGCGGCAAAAGCCGCGCCGCTTGACGGCGCTCCCTTGAACCCAACACGAGGCACGCATGGCTCACGGCGCCATTGAGACGACGGGCGCAGTCGTCTTCGTCGACGATTGCTGGAATCGAATTGGCGTGCGCGGCGACAACTCGTGCCCGAAGCTGGCCGAGCATTTCCGTTGCCTGAACTGTCCGGTGTTCGCGCAGGGCGCGGCGCGGCTGCTCGATCGTCCGCTCAGCGACGCGGACCTCGCTGAATCCGCCCTGGCAACGCCGCAGGTGCTGTCGCGCGAACAGGTCACGCCGAAACCAGCGGCATCCGAAGCCCAAAACGACCCGGCGGCCAGCCACTCTGCGCTGGTGTTTCGGATTGCCGACGAATGGCTCGCACTGCCGAGCGCCGCGTTGCGCCAGGTGGACGACATCCGCCCGATCCACGCCTTGCCGCACCGGCGCAACCGCGTCGTGCTCGGGGTCGTCAATATTCGCGGCGCCCTGACCGTGGCCGCCTCGCTTGGCGATCTGCTGCATCTGGATCGCTCGGCCGGCGGCAAGTACGCCGCGCGCAACTGTTATGCGCGCATGCTGGTGGCCGCGCATCGCGGCGAGCCGGTCGCCTTCCCCGTGGACGAGGTCGAAGGCGTGGTGCGCTTTGCCGCCGGTGCGTTGCTGCCGGTGCCGACCACCCTGGCGCACGCCAGCGCATCGCATACGCGCGGCGTACTGGCCTGGCGCGAGCGGACCGTCGGCCTGCTCGATACCGACCGCGTGTTCGAATCGCTCGCCCGGAGTCTGCGATGAGTCTCGACGACGATCTGAGCCGCCGTTCCTTACTCGACCTGTTCCGCGAGGAGGCACAGACGCAAACGCGCGTGCTCTCGGGCGGCTTGCTCGCGCTCGAGCACGAGCCGGCCGATGCGGCGCAACTCGAGGCCTGCATGCGCGCCGCGCACTCGCTGAAGGGCGCGGCGCGCATCATCGGCCTGCAGGATGGCGTCGACATTGCGCATTTGATGGAGGAATGTTTCGTGGCGGCGCAACGCGGCGCGCTACGGCTCTCGGCCGCTCATATCGACGAATTGTTGCGCGGGGTCGACCTGCTGCTGCGCGCCGGCGACGCGGACCCGGCGGCCGCGCTCACGCGGGCCGAAGTCGACGCGTTCGTGGCGCGTCTGGCAGCCTTCAGCTCGATGCCGGAGGATGCTCACAACGCGCCCGAAAACGCCACGATGCTGTCGGCCTGGGGCGGAAGTCTCGCCGCAGACGCAACAGCAACCTCAGCAGCAACCTTAGCGACGGACCCGGACGACGACGCGACGATGCGCGCCGCACTCGCCATCCTTGGTGCCGAAGCGGCCAAACTGCCTGCCGGCCCTGCCGGGACAGCAGCGCAAGGCATCGAAGCACTCGCCACCGGCCCCACGTCAAACGAGGCATCTATCGCCGAGCCGCCGCTCACGCCGGCCCCGCCGTCTGCACCGCCGCCCGCCGCCGGCTTCGGCGCCGCGCAGAATCTCCACGGCGCACGCGATCCGGAGCGCATGCTGCGCGTGCGCGCCGACAACCTCGACCGGCTGCTGAGCCTGTCGGGCGAGTCGCTGGTCGAATCGCGCTGGCTCAAACCGTTTGGCGAGTCGATGCTGCGCATCAAGCGCACCCAGCACGACGCGGCACGTGCGCTCGACGCCTGTTACGAAACGCTTGCCGAGCGCCTCGAACCGCAGACGCTAGCCGCGCTCGACGCCGTGCGGCAGACGCTCGGCACCACGCAGCATCTGCTGGCTACGCGCATCGACGAGCTCGACCGGTTCGACCGCCGCGGCAGCCACCTTGCGCAACAACTGTACGACGAAGCGTTGCAATGCCGCATGCGCCCGTTCGGCGACGCGACCCACGCCTATCCGCGCATCGTGCGCGACCTTGCACGCTCGCTCGGCAAGCGCGTGCGTTTTTCGGTTGTGGGCGAATCGACCCAGATCGATCGCGACATTCTCGACATGCTCGACGCGCCGCTCGGCCACCTGCTGCGCAACGCGCTCGATCACGGCGTCGAAGCGCCCGAGGCGCGCCTTGCGAGCGGCAAGCCGGCCGAAGCCACGCTGACGCTCGAAGCCCGGCATAGCGCCGGCAAACTGCTGATCAGCGTCAGCGACGACGGCGCCGGTGTCGACCTCGATGCCTTGCGCGACGCGATCGTGCGCCGGCAACTGGCCGACCGGGAGACCGCCGCGCGTCTGTCGGATCAGGAACTGCTCGAATTTCTGCTGCTGCCGGGCTTCTCGATGCGCGCTCAGGTGACCGATGTTTCGGGCCGCGGCGTCGGACTCGATGCGGTGCACGAAATGGTCAAGGCGGTACGCGGCACGGTGCGCATCGTCACCGAACCCGGTCACGGCACGCGCTTCGTGTTGCAGTTGCCGCTGACGCTCTCGGTGATCCGCAGCCTGCTCGTGCAGGTAGGTGGCGAGGCCTACGCGTTCCCGCTGGCCCACGTGCGCCGCACGCTGGAACTGGCGCGTGGCGGGATCGACATGCTCGAAGGGCAGCAGCATTTCGCCTTCGACGGCCGGCCGGTCGGTCTCGTCACCGCGCATCAGTTGCTCGGCACCGAGGCGCCGGACGAAACGCGCGCCAATGTCGCGGTGGTCGTGATCGGCGACGAGCGCGGCACCTATGGCATCGCCGTCGACAGCTTTCTCGGCGAGCACATGCTGGTGGTCCAGCCGCTCGACAGCCGCCTCGGCAAGATCAAGGATATCGCCGCCGGCGCGTTGATGGAAAATGGCGAGGCGGTGCTGATCGTCGACGTCGAAGACCTGCTGCGCTCGGTCGACAAGCTCGTGCGCGGCGGCCAGCTCGACAAGGTGCAGGGTGCGCACGGCGTCGCCGTGCGCACCCGCAAGCATGTGCTGGTAGTCGAAGATTCGCTGACGGTGCGCGAACTCGAGCGCAAGCTGCTGGAAAAGCGCGGCTATACGGTCACCGTCGCGGTGGACGGCATGGACGGCTGGAACGCCTTGCGCAACACGCATTACGATCTGGTCGTCACCGACATCGACATGCCCCGCATGGACGGCATCGAACTGGTCACGCTGATCAAGCAGGACGCACTCCTGAAAAACGTGCCGGTGATGATCGTGTCATACAAGGATCGCGACGAAGATCGCCGCCGGGGGCTCGACGCCGGCGCCGATTATTATCTGGCCAAGGGCAGCTTCCACGACGAAGCGCTGCTCGATGCGGTGCACGACCTGATCGGAGAAGCCCAGACATGAACATCGGCATCGTCAACGACTTGCCGCTTGCGGTGGAGGCCATGCGCCGCGCGATCGCCTTGCGACCGGAACACCGCGTGCTATGGGTGGCCACCGACGGCGCCCAGGCCGTCGACTTCTGCCTGGCGCAGCCGCCCGACGTGGTGCTGATGGACCTGATCATGCCGCGGTTCGATGGCGTCGAGGCGACTCGCCGCATCATGGCGCAAGCGCCCTGCGCGATTCTCGTGGTGACGAGCAGCGTCGGCGCGAACGCGTGGCGCGTCTACGAAGCGATGGGCGCCGGTGCGCTCGATGCGGTGGACACCCCCACGCTCGCCGACAACCGTCTCGCCGACGCCTCGCAGCCGTTGCTTGCCAAGATCGACCAGATCGGCCGCCTGCTCGACAAGCCGATCGTCACGCCCACGCCACGGCGCGGCGCCACAGTGGCTCGCGCGGCGGCGCCGTTGATCGCGATCGGCGCCTCCGCGGGCGGCCCGAGCGCCCTCTCCGCGATACTCGGCAAACTGCCGGCGGACTTCGGCGGCGCCATCGTGATCGTGCAGCACGTCGACAAGGCGTTTGCCGAGGGCATGGCGCAATGGCTCGACGGCCAGAGCGCCCTGAAGGTGCGCGTCGCCGTCGACGGTGACCAGCCCACCCCGGGCGAGGCTCTGCTGGCCGCCACCAACGACCACCTGCAGATGACGCACGGCGGCGCGCTCGGTTACACCAGAGAGCCGTCTACCACGCCGTACCGCCCTTCCGTCGACGTGTTTTTTCATAGCGTGGTCGAGCACTGGCGCGCCGATGCGATCGGCGTGCTGCTCACCGGCATGGGCCGCGACGGCGCCATCGGACTGAAGGCAATGCGCGCCAAGGGCTACCTGACGATCGCTCAGGACCAGGCCAGCAGCGCCGTCTACGGCATGCCGAAGGCCGCGGCCGCGCTCGACGCGGCACGCCGGATCCTGCCGCTCGGCAGTATTGCGGCGGAACTGACGGCGAGCGTCAAACGATGAGGCCGGTATGAATAGAATGATTGGCATCACACGCGTAACGCGCGTTTCCAAAACGGGTAACAACCATGGCAAATGATCAAACCGGCTCGCCTGACCAGCGGGCCACGACGGCAACGGCAAAAGACGGTGCCGACGCGACGCTCGAAGCGGCCCGGGCGGCGCTGCAGATGCCGTCTCCCTCCGAGCAGCCGGTGATGGTGCTGCTGGTGGACGACCAGGCGATTGTCGCGGAAGCGGTACGCCAGGCACTCGCCGGCGAGGACGGCATTGACTTCCACTACTGCGCGCGCGCCGACGAAGCGATGAAAGCGGCCGTCCAGACCCGGCCGACGGTGATCCTGCAGGATCTGGTGATGCCCGGCATCGACGGACTGACGCTCGTCAAGGCATACCGCGCAACGCCGGCCATCCGTGACGTGCCGATCATCGTGCTGTCCACCAAGGAAGAGCCGGTGATCAAAAGCGCCGCTTTTGCCGCCGGGGCGAACGATTACCTCGTCAAACTGCCGGATCGTATCGAGCTGGTGGCGCGCCTGCGCTACCACTCGCGTTCGTACGTCAGCCTGCTGCAGCGCGACGAAGCGTACCGCGCGCTGCGTCAGTCGCAGCAGCAACTGATGGAAGCCAATCTGGAATTGAGGCGGCTGACTCATTCTGACGGCCTGACAGGCCTGTCGAACCGGCGCTACCTCGACGAGTATCTGAGCGCCGAATGGCGGCGCGGCACGCGCGACCGGGCGGAAATGTCGTTGTTGATGATCGACGTCGACAATTTCAAGCTCTACAACGACACGTACGGCCACGTGGCGGGCGACGAGGTGCTCAAGCAGATTGCCGCGACGGTGGAACGCTGCCTCGGCCGGCCGGGCGACCTGGCGGCGCGCTTCGGGGGGGAGGAGTTCGCGGTGGTGTTGCCGGGTACGGAACTGCAGGGCGTGCGCACGCTTGCCGAAAAAATCCGCAGCGAGGTGGAAGCGTTGCAAGTGCCGCACGCCAATTCGTCGACGGGGCAATTCCTGACGATCAGTATCGGAGGAGCGTCGGCCATTCCAACCAGCGAAGCGCCGATGACCTCGCTCATCGAAGCCGCGGACCTCGCGTTGTACAAGGCAAAGCGCGACGGCAAGAATCAGGTGGCCCTGACCGGGGATTAAGACGGAAACGGGCTCGCCGCGCCAGCTAACCGGCGCGCTACGAGCCCGTAAGTGCCGCGCAGCACGCCCCCCGAAGGAGGCACCAGCCGCGCAGGATCGACGCAGCGATCAGGAAGCGTTTACCGCGTCCTTGAACGCCTTGCCGGCGGTAAACTTCACCGTCTTTGCCGCAGCGATCTGGATTTCCGCGCCGGTTGACGGGTTACGGCCGACGCGCGCAGCGCGGGCGCCGGTCGAAAACGCGCCGAAGCCGATCAACTGAACGGTTTCTCCCTGAGACACCGCATTCGTCACCGCTTCGATGATCGCGTCGATCGACTTGCCGGTGGCCGTCTTGCTTTCGCCCGTCGCTGCCGCAACTGCGTCAATCAGTTCCTGCTTGTTCATTGCACATCCCTTTCTGTATTGATAGAACCGGCGCCTTCAAACAGCGCCAGACCCGCCACCCTACCTCATCCGGGCGCTTCTGCGCAAACCCGTGGCGTAGGGAATGCCTGACGAGACACCCCCTTCGCAGGCTACGACAGGCCCGCGGGCGGCTCAGTTCCCGGGCAAAGCAAGCCCCGTTCCAGGGCATGCGGACGCCGCCCGGGACAGCGCCGCGAGCCGCCATGGTACCGCACCCGCGGCGGCAAAGGCACGCCAGGCGAGGGTTTGCGGGCATTCAAGCACTACGTTTTCTTACCCTCGGGGTGCCCGGAACATGCCGCAGCAGGCCCAGCGGGCAGACCTTCGGGAGCCGGCCCCATGGCCATTGGCAAGTAAAATAGCCTTCAAACGGATTGATAACAGTTTTACAAAGGGTTGCGGTGGTTCAACAACAGCAGGGTTTTCTTCTAACCCGACATTGGCGCGACACGCCGGCTGGCACGGAAGTCGACTTCTGGCTGGCGACCGACAGCGGCCCGCAACATGTGCGCCTTGCGCCCCAGACCTCGGTCGCGTTCATCCCGGCGGAGCAGCGCCAGCAGGCCGAATGGGTGCTGCGCGACGAACGCCACGTCGAGTTGCGCCCGCTCGCGCTGAGCGACTTTCACCAGCGCCCCGTCCTCGGTCTGTATTGCCGCCAGTACCGTCAGTTGCTGAAGCTCGAAAAGCTGCTGAAGAGCCACGGCGTGAACGTCTACGAAGCGGATATCCGCCCGCCCGAGCGCTACCTGATGGAGCGCTTCATCACCGCGCCGGTCGTGTTTGGCGGCGAGGCTGCCGGCGCGGGCCGCTGGCTCAACGGCGAGATGAAGCCCGAAGCGGTGTATCGCCCGGCGTTGAAGCTCGTCTCGCTCGATATCGAAACCACCGCGCACGGCGAGTTGTACTCGATCGCGCTGGAAGGCTGCGGCCGGCGGCAGGTGTACATGCTCGGGCCACCGAACGGCGACGCCGGCGGACTCGACTTCGAACTCGAGTATTGCGACACGCGTGCCCTGCTGCTGGAGAAGCTCAACGACTGGATGCAACGGCACGATCCCGACGCGGTGATTGGCTGGAACCTCGTGCAATTCGATTTGCGCGTGCTGCAGGAGCACGCGGAGCGATATCAGACACCGTTGCGCCTCGGCCGAGGCGGCGACGTGATGGAGTGGCGCGAGCACGGCGGCAAGCAGAATCATTTCTTCGCGGCCGCGGCGGGGCGTTTGATTATCGACGGCATCGAGGCCTTGCGCTCCGCCACCTGGAGTTTTCCGAGCTTCAGCCTCGAATACGTTGCGCAAGAACTGCTTGGCGAAGGCAAGGCGATCGACAATCCCTACCAGCGCATGGCGGAAATCGACCGCCGTTTCGCCGAAGACAAACCGGCGCTGGCACGCTACAACCTGAAGGACTGCGAACTGGTCACGCGGATTTTCGCCAGAACCGAGTTGCTGACCTTCCTGCAGGAGCGCGCCACCGTGACCGGGCTGGCCGCGGACCGCAGCGGCGGTTCGGTGGCGGCATTTACGCATCTGTACATGCCGCTGATGCACCGTCAGGGCTATGTCGCGCCGAACCTCGGCGATACGGCGGAGGAAGCCAGCCCCGGCGGCTTCGTGATGGATTCCCAGCCGGGTCTCTATGATTCGGTGCTGGTGCTCGACTACAAAAGCCTCTACCCATCCATCATCCGCACCTTTCTGATCGATCCGGTGGGCCTCGTCGAAGGGATGCGCGATCCTGACGAGAGCGCCTCGGTTGCGGGTTTTCGTGGCGCCCGCTTCTCGCGCAGCAAGCATAGCCTGCCCGCTATCGTCGGACAGGTCTGGCAAAGTCGCGAGGCGGCCAAGCGGCAACAGAACAAACCGCTGTCGCAGGCCTTGAAGATCATCATGAACTCGTTTTACGGCGTGCTGGGGTCCAGCGGCTGCCGCTTTTTCGACCCGCGGCTCGCCTCCTCCATTACGATGCGCGGCCACGAGATCATGCACCGCACCCGGGAGCTGATCGAGGCCCGCGGCTATCAGGTGATCTATGGCGACACCGACTCCACTTTCGTCTGGCTGAAGCGGGCCCGTAGCGAGGAACAGGCCACGCAGACCGGCCGTGCGCTCGTCAAACATGTGAACGACTGGTGGCGCGAGCATCTGCAGCAGACGTTCGGCCTGGAAAGCGCACTGGAATTGCAGTTCGAGACGCATTACCGGCGCTTTCTGATGCCGACCATTCGCGGCGCCGAGCAAGGCAGCAAGAAGCGTTACGCGGGGCTGGTGGTCAAGCCGGACGGTAGCGAAGAGATGGTCTTCAAAGGTCTGGAGACGGTGCGCACCGACTGGACTCCGCTCGCACAGCAATTCCAGCGGGAACTCTATCTGCGTATTTTCAAGCAGCAGCCCTATCAGGACTATGTGCGCGATTACGTGCTGCGCACCCTGAGGGGAGAATTCGACGATCTGCTGGTGTACCGGCGGCGCTTGCGCCGCAATCTGGAGGACTATCGGCGCAATGTCCCGCCGCATGCGCGGGCGGCCCGCATGGCCGACGAGTTCAACCTTCAGCAAGGCCGGCCCCTGCAGTATCAAAACGGCGGCTGGATTACCTATGTGATGACCGTGGCCGGCCCCGAGCCGCTGGAGACGCAACGCTCGGCAATCGACTACGATCATTACCTGACGCGCCAGCTACAGCCGGTAGCCGACGCGATCCTGCCGTTTCTCGGCGACGACTTTTCCGCGTTGATGACGGGACAAAAGGAACTGTTTTAGGCAAAGCCCGCCGCTATTTCAGCCGCTCATGGCCGCTCACGCGTCCAGATACGCGACCTCGCCATGCAGTTAGGTGTTGAGCCCACGCTGCTCGGCAGCCGCATCGAGTAACCGAAGGCGAACCAGAGCACCGTTGTCCATGCCAGAGAAATGAAACTCTGCATCATGATCGACAGCACGTTCCTGCGTTCTACCAGACCGCCGTAGAAGAACGCGAGTCCCGGCGTCATCAGCATGACGAGGCTCGCACACAGCAGCATGAAAGCGGTGTTGCCAACGTTGATCGGCATGGTTGCGGAAAGCACAGCTTGTCTCCTTGAATTTGTCTTCGCGTGCGATGAGCAGGCAAAGCTTTCTACTCTCTTGCGCCATGAATTTCGTGAGGATGACGTAACATCCGCCGATTCTCGTTTTCATGGCTGTCGAAAAGTAGTTTGCTCGTGGCAGCGCCGCAATACGCGTGGCCGCTATTGCTGGATTCAGCTAGCCGATATGAGCGCGGCGGGACGCGCTTGCGTCACCGATGGACAGGGGTAAACCACGGCGCCGAAATCACGGGAGACGCAATACTGAGTTGTGAAAACGCAGGGAAAAAGAAATTGCGGCGTTACTAGACTGTAATGATGGCGAGCGTATCGAGCAGGTTTCGCCGTGCCTGCGATACGCCGTCATACCCAACCTCTGGAGGGAGTGCATCATGAAAACGCTAGCGTATGCCATTGCCGCAGTCTCGCTTCTGGCTGTGCCGGTTGCCTCCTCCGCGCAATCGACGAACGAGCCTGTGACACGCGCGCAGGTCCGCGAACAACTGATCGAACTCGAACAGGCCGGCTACAACCCCGGTGCAGCGAACGATTACAACTATCCCCAGGATATCCAGGCCGCCGAAGCACGCGTGGCGGCGCGCAAACAGGCCGAAGGCACTGGCTATGGTCCAGCCATGAACGGATCGGAGCAGTCGGGTCAGCAAGACATGCAGCCGGGCATGAATTCGCAGAGCGTAGCGCACTGACCGCCGTTCGCCGTCTCAACCAGGGCTGGCGATTTGCTTTCCTCATAACAGCTATCGCGGCGCGGGTCTTCACTGAAAACCCGCGCCGGTGCACACTGCGAACCGTTCCTTCGAGCGATGGAGAACGACATGTTTGCGATGCAGTATTCACACCGGCTACCCGCCGACTACGATTTGCAGATCATCCGTCAGCGAGTGGCTGAGCGCGGGCCGCTGTGGGACGACACGCAAGGCCTCGTCTGCAAGGTGTTCGCCTCGCAACAACGCAACCGGCATGGCGCAGCAGGCAATCTCTATGCATCGGTGTATCTATGGTCCGATTCGGATGCAGCGGTCCGCTTTTTGATGGGCGAGCGCTTTCAGGCGGTGGTTGATGCCTTTGGCCGGCCGCAGATCGAAACGTGGTTGCCGCTCGATGCGCGGCGCGGGCACGCGACCGGGGCGCTCTCGCTCTATCGGGACGAGCGTGTGCTGAAGGCCACAGAGGATCGCGCGGCGTTGCAGCTTGACGAACTCGAAGTCAATCGCGAGATCGCCGCGCGGGCCGACACCGTGGCGGTATGGGCTGCGCTCGATCTGTCGGCCTGGCGCCTGATCCGGTTTACGCTTTCGTCAGCACCGGCCGAGCCGGCACGTGGCGGCGAAATCTATGACGTGATGCATCTGGCACAACCGGGACTTCATGGACTGAAATGAAGGACTGAAGCGAGACGCTGAAGTGGTGATCGGCCTAACTGAGCAACTTAGGTGAGCGGCAGCCCTAAGCGGCAGGCGGCCAACCCGGCTCGTCTCAAACCACTCCTGCGCCTCTGTTGCCTGAAAGCCGTGCTCGAACCCACTCACTCGCTCTCGCCCCCCAACAGCTTCACCGCCTCCTGAACCGCAGCCGCGATCTGCTCCCCGGTCGCCTCGTTCGGCACGGCACGGGCCAGCGTTACCCCGCCGGCCAACAGCGACAACAACACCCAGGCCCTCGCCTCGCGCTCGGCCTGAGTGCCCTCCGGCAAGCCCGCCGCGACCGCCGCCATGACCCGCTGCAACTCGCCCTCATAGGCGGTGCGGGCCGCCAGATCCGCCCGTTCGATCTCTGCCGACAGACTCGGCAACGTGCAGGCGTCGCCCAGCTCGCAGGTGCGCTTGTAGCCCATATAGAACGCAGCGAACACCCCCAGCCAGTGCTTGCCGTGCTCAGCGCGAAAGCTTTCCACACCCCGCCTCAGATCCTGCAGACCCGCCACCACGGCGGCGGCGAAGGCCTCCGCCTTGGAGCGGAAATGCCCATAAAACGCTCCGTGCGTGACGTTCGCCTCCCGCGCCAGCCCGTCCACGCCGCTCCCGCCATAACCCTGCTTGCGAAAGCCACGCCCAAGCGCATCCACCAGGCGGGCGCGACTCTCTTCCTTATGCCCCTGCGCGTAGCGCGCCATCTTTGCCCTCCTTTTACATGACGATCGTCACATAATTCTTGATTAAATTACGATCCCAATATAATTTACCGGGGAAGCGCTGGCAATCGTCAGCGCACGTCCCGAGGAGAATCGTATGCCTTTGCTACGTATCACCCACCAGCGCGACGCCTTTACGGCCGCCCAGAAAGCCCAGCTCGCCGAGCATCTCACTGCTGCAATCCTGGTTGCCGAAGTCGGCGCCGACACCCCTGCCGGCCGTGCGGTCGCCTACGTGTTGTTCGACGAAGTGGACCCGAAAACGGCATGGTTCGTCGGCGGCAAGCCGGATCTCGATCCACCCAAGGGCGGCCGCCTGCTGTTCGACGTGGTCTACCCGTATGGCGCCGCCGCGCAGGTGGACAAGACCGCGCTGCACGCGCGGATCAACGCGATCGTGGCCGAGACGCTCGACGTCGACGGCACTTTCCCGCAGCGCGGCGGCGACTGGGTGCTGATCCACGAAGTGCCGGACGGCAACTGGGGCGCGAGCGGCCGGACCATCGGGATTCGCGAGATCAATCAGATCGCGGGCGGCACGCCCGAGCGCGCGGATTACTTCGAGCCGCTGCTGGCCGCGCAACAGCGCATGCAGGCAGCTCACGGCTATCCCGAGGGGGCCGGCCGGTCATGAACGGCTTCTGAGCAGATAGTGAACGCCGCATGATCCAGACAATCTGATCCTCGTCACCCTTCGTATAAAGCCATGCAGACTATCTGATCAGTACTCCGGATAATGTGGCCTTCCAATGATCTGTTTGATTTTCTGCCATAAGCAGATATCGCTCTGCCGGGGCTGGCCGTGCCGCTGCGGCTCGCGTCGGCCCGGGGCGTGATGGTCCGCTTACTCTGCCGCCACGGCGCCTGGCGTCGTGGCGCGCACACGAGCGACGTTTGCCAGACGCTTGGTGCAGCCCTGCACGCAGACCGCAAGCGCAGTTGCCTCCGCAAAAACAACGAGCGGCGGCTGATGCGGCAGCATGAATGCCAGAAACAGGCAGAACGCCGCAAACGAAAACCGCCCCAGCACCATCCCGCGCAGTAACGCTATGACAAAGTCGGCACCGTGAGCGCGATGCGACGACACGGACAGCACGCTGCCCAGCAACGGAAACACCGCGAGCAGGCCGCTCCAGCTCGCGCCCGCCCAGCCGGAGAGCGAGGTCACCAGCAGCGTGAGCACCATGCCTGCGAGCATGCGGCTGATGAGGTCGGTACGGGTCAGCGCCGCGCCAGTCGCGACAGCCGCGCTACGCGGCAAGAAAGACTGCCCGAACAGCACCGCCGCCAGCGCGGCGCCCAGCGCCCAGAGCGGCGAGGCAGGCAGGAATGACAGCGCGCAGGCGGCCAACAGCCACATCGTCAGCGCGGCCAATAGGGCGATTGGCCAGGCGCGGGCGCGGCAGGTCCAGGCATAGGCGAAATTGAATGCTTCGGACGCGAGGATCGCCGAAAGCGAGAGCGTGGCGGCATGCGCGCCGAATTGCGGCCCGTGGGCCAGTACCAGCAGGTAGAGAATCGGTCCGGCCACCACCGGCAACCCGGCGAGCCACCCTGCAACGGATGGCCCCCACCACTTGCCCGACATGGACACGATCAACAGGAAGACGGGGACAAGCGTGAGCTTGAGTGCCAGCATGACGGAATCGCGCGGGTATAAAGGCGGATCTTACCAAACGGTCTTGATGCGGCGAGCAAAGATTTGACATCCCAGCTTGAAGCATCGCGCTCGCCGCATGCAATACTGCGCGTTACCGTTTCATCTGACGACTTCATTTCCGCAAAACCTGTCACGCAGCCGATGACCTCTCACTCCGCCACTTCCCGTCTCGCCGTCGCCGCGTTCGTCCTGTCGATCACCGCTCAAACCGCACTCGCGCAACAGAGCGCCACGACGCCTGCCCCGTCCCAGTCCGCGGTCCAGGGTTACAGCCAGCCGTCCAAAGCGATTCTCGATGTGATGCTCGCGCCGCCGTTGCCGACGCCGGTGGTGAGTCCGACCGCCGACCGGGCGCTGCTCGTCACCTGGCAGGAGTATCCGTCCATCGCGCGGGTCGCGACGCCGTTCCTGCGGCTCGCCGGCGTGCGCGTCGAACCCGCCAACCGCAGCCGCCACGACACGCCCGGCGGCTATGGCATCCCGTCCTGCGCGACCCGCTTCGAGCTGGTGCCGTTCGCAAGCGGCGCCACGCGGCCGGTCACGCTGCCGGCCGGCGTCTGCGCGACCCGCCCGCACTGGAGCGCCGACGGCAAGCGCTTCGCGTTCGAAAATGTGACGGCGCACTCGGTCGACCTGTGGGTCGGCGACGGCGACACGGGCGCGGTCCGCCGGATTGCCGGCGTGCAGTTGAACCCGATGTTCGGCGACGAACTGATGTGGATGCCCGACCAGACCTCGCTGCTCGTCAAGCTCGTGGCCGCGCGCAGCGGTCCGCCGCCCGCCGCCACGGAGGCATCGGTTGGTCCGAGCATTCAGGAATCCGACGGCCAGCGCGGCCAGAGCAGCACCTACGAGACGCGCGATACGCTCAGGAACGTGCAAGACGAAGCGCTGTTCGACTATTACGCCGCCTCGCAGCTCGCGCTGGTCGACACACGCACGACCAGGGTCACGCCGCTCGGGACGCCCGCGCGGTTCGACGGCCTCGCACCGGCGCCGGACGGGCGGCACGTGCTGGTGTCGACGATCGAGCGGCCATATTCCTATGTCACGACCGCTGAGCGCTTTCCGCACGATTACACGGTCTGGGACATCGCGAACCGCGCACACATCGCGACTCATCTGATCGTGTCGCGTCCGCTGGCCGACCGGGTGCCGATCGCCGGCGCGCCGCTCGGGCCGCGCAACTTCTCGTGGCGGCCGAGCGAACCGGCTACGCTGGTGTGGGCCGAAGCGCTCGACGGCGGCGACTGGAACGTCGACGTGCCGGAGCGCGACAAGGTGATGATGCTCAAGGCGCCGTTCGATGCCGCGCCGCGTGAAGTGACGCGCCTGCACCAACGCTACGCGGGTCTTGCATGGACCTCGCAGCCGGATCTCGCGCTGCTCTCCGAGTACGACCACAACCGCCACTGGCAGCGCACCTTCATGGTCGACGTCGATGCGCCGCAGGTCACGCAGCGCGTGCTGTGGGACATGTCGAGCGACGAGAAATATGCGGACCCCGGCACGCCGGTGACGCGGATGCAGCCGAACGGCTTCCGGGTGATCCGCGTGGACGACGGCGCGATCTTCCTCGACGGCGAAGGCGCCTCGCCGGCCGGCAGCCGGCCGTTCCTCGACCGGCTCGACCTCGCGACGCTCAAGACGGAGCGCCTGTTCCGCAGCGACAAGACAGCCTTCGAGCGCTTCGTCACGTTTGCCGGCACCGGCACGCAGTCGTTCCTCACGTGGCACCAGACACCGAACGATCCGCCGAATCTGTTCGAGCGCACGCTCGGCGCCTCCATCGACGCACCGGCTGGCGAAGCCGGCTACGCTTCGAGCGCAACCCCGCTTACCCACCTCGTCGATCCGACGCCGGTGGTGCGCCAGATCAGGAAGCGCCTCGTCAAATACAAGCGCGCCGACGGGCTCGACCTGTCGTTCACGCTCTACACGCCACCCGGCTATCAGGAAGGCACGCGAGTGCCCGCGATCCTGTACGCCTACCCGCTCGACTATGCCGATGCGGCGACGGCCGGCCAGGTGAGCGGTTCGGAGCAGACCTTCACGCGCCTGAAGAACTACCGGCTGATGCTGCTTGCGGGCTACGCGATTATCGACAACGTGTCGTTCCCGATCATCGGCGATCCGAAGCACGCGTACGACACCTACAACGCGCAGCTCGTCGCCGACGCCAAGGCTGCGGTCGATGAGGCGGTGCGGCTTGGCGTCGTCGATCCGGAGCGCATCGGCGTCACCGGTCACAGCCACGGCGCGTTGATGACCGCCAATCTGCTGGCGCATTCCGACCTGTTCCGCGCGGGCGTGGCGACGAGCGGTTCGTACAACAAGACGCTCACACCGTTCGGCTTCCAGAACGAGCGGCGCTCGGTGTGGCAAGCGCAGGATGTCTACTCGAAGGTATCGCCATTCTTCTACGCCGACCAGTTGAAGACGCCGCTGCTGATCGTGCACGGCATGGACGACGCCAATCCGGGCACGACTCCGCTGCAGGCGACGCTGCTGTACGAAGCGCTGCGCGGCAACGGCGGCACGACGCGGCTGGTGATGCTGCCGCATGAACCGCACTGGTATTCGGCGCTTGAATCGAACGAGCAGCTCGTGTACGAGATGCAGCGCTGGTTCGACCGCTACGTGAAGAATGCGCCGCCGCGGGCGGCTGCCGCGCAGTCTGCCGCGGCGGCCACGGGTGGGTCGGGTGCGGCGGCCACTACGGATGCGGCGAGCGCGACGCCACTCGCCCAGTGAAGCTCATCCCCTGCTGGCGGCAAGCGCTCACGCATGCCGCCAGCAGCGCAGATGATCTTGTTTAAGAGCCGCACCGCTAGCTGCACTCAGGCGGCCTGCCGATAGTAAAGATTCTGCGGATGCCGCGCTTCGGCGAAGAAGAACCAGCGCTCCGCCACCAACCCTGCGTACTGCACCGCGCACGCGGCGCACAGCAGCCAGAACGACGCAGCCAGCGACGACACGCTGCCACCGAGTGCGATCAGCACCACCGGCACGGCGAAAGCGGCCACCAGAAAGGTCCATTTGATCCGGCGCAGCGCTTGCGGTGTTTTGCCGTGAAAGAACTCGCGCAGATTGAACGCGCCAGCCGTAAAACCGCGCGACTCCTGCTCCAGCTTCGCCGACTGGATGCCGGTCGCGCTCTGCACGGTCGACCTGGGCCGCAAGCGCGCATTGCGCAGCAGCGACGCAACCCGGCTCGCACAGCCCAGCAGCGTCAATGCAGCGGCCCAGACCGCCAATCCGGACACCAGCCCCGGCGCGAACCAGGCGGAGCACGCCGTCGCAATCGTGAAGCCGGACGCGCAACCGAGCAGCACGAAGTTGAGCATCGTCAGCGGCGTTGCCCATTCCTGCAGAAAACGCAGGCACGCGTAAATCATCGAGGTACACACGAACAGCACGGCACTGGCGAGCACGCCCAGCGCGCCGATTGCGAGCGACCACGGCGAGCCGAGCCAGTGCGCCACACCATAGGCAAAGGCACAGGCGAGAAACACCGGCAGCGCGAGGCATTCGCGCGACAGCCACGACGTACGCCACATCGCAATCGCCCGCCATGCGCGCTCGGGATGGCCAAGGTGGAAAAACGAAGCCAGCAGTCCCAGGCCGCCCAGCCCGACCGCGAGCGCCGCACCGAGCACAAAGAACATCTGCGGCGGAACGGCGCCGGCTGCGATCAGCCCAAGCCGCACGCCCAGTTCGACGCCGAACAGCGCGATCAGCAGCCCCTGCCCCGCGCCGCTTAGCGTGGTCAGAAACACCACGGAAAATGCGGGCTTCATGCGCCCCTCCCCAAGCTCAAGATATTGAAGACGCGCTCGAGCATGCCGGCGGCGGGCCTGCGCGCTTCGGCCTGCGGCTGTCCTCGTGTGACCGGAGCATCGGCGGCAGCGGGCGCGCTCGTTGCATCCGCAACCAACGCGTCGGCGCTGCCTTGCGACTTGCAGGAACACGATTCGCCGCCACAGCCCGTCGTCTTCTGGCGCGGCAAATAGTGATTGGCGGGTTTGGTCTGCCACTCCGGCATCAACTGGTAACCGCCTCGCTCGCGGATCGCTTGCGACACCACCGAATCCGGATCGTGGATATCGCCGAAGAGCCGCGCCGAAGTCGGACACGCGAGCACGCAGGCCGGCTTGCGGTCGCGCTCGGGCAGCGCCTCGTTATGGATGCGATCCGCGCACAGCGTGCACTTGGTCATCTCCTGACGCGCTTCGTCGAGCTCGCGTGCGCCGTAAGGACAGGCCCACGCACAGTACTTGCAGCCGATGCATTTGTCGAAGTCCACCAGCACGAGCCCGTCTTCCTTGCGCTTATAGCTCGCACCGGTCGGACAGACCGGCACGCACGGCGGATCCTCGCAGTGCAGACACGACTTCGGAAAGTGGATCGTGTCCGTGAGTGGGAACTCGCCGGCCTCGAAGGTCTGCACGCGGTTGAAGAACGTGCCGGAGGGATCGGCGTCGTAGGGGCGCAGATCGGCCAGGCTGCCGGCCTCGCCGGAGGTGTTCCATTCCTTGCAGCTCGTCACGCACGCGTGGCACCCCACGCAGACGTTCAGATCGATTACGAGCGCCATCTGGGTCATCGGAGGTTCCTCGTCATTTTTGCTTGCCGGCGCCACGCAGACGCGCGGCAAACTCGCCGCGCCCGGCGAAGTAGGTTTGCACGATGCGTTGGGCGATCCCGGCCCGCGCCACGCCGGTCGATCCGGGCAACGGTTGCATCGCCGCGAATTGCGGCAAGGTGTGATCCGCGTCGGCCTCGGCCGGATAAACGCGCACCCGGACGTCGTACCACGCGGCCTGCCCGGTGACCGGATCCGAGTTCGAGATGCGCTCGCCGCCGGGCGTGGCGCCCGGCAACTCGTCGGTGATCAGGTGGTTGAGCAGGAAGCCGCGCTGCGATTCGTTGGCATCGGGCCCGAGGTTCCAGGCGCCGGCGGCCTTGCCGATCGCGTTCCACGTCCACACCGTGCCCGGCTCCACCGCCTCGCTATAGCGCGCCATGCAGCGCACCTTGCCCCACGGCGATTCGACATAGATCCAGCCGCCGTCTTCGATACCGTTCTCGCGCGCCATCGACGGATTCATGAACAGGTAGTTCTCGCCGTGAATCTGCCGCAGCCACGCGTTTTGCGAGTCCCAGGAGTGATACATCGCCATCGGCCGCTGCGTGACGGCCGCGAGCGGAAAACGGGCGCGATCCGTGACCGCCAGTTCGAGCGGCTCGTACCAGAACGGCAGAGGATCGAAGTAACGCTCGACGCGCTCGCGCAGACGATCGGGCGGCTGCCGGCCCGCCGTCTTGCCCTGGGCGGCGAGGCGGAACTTCTGCATCACATCCGAGTAAAGCTGGATCACGATCGGCGTGTCGAACTTGCGAAAGCCATGCTCGACCGCCCACTTCAGATACGCTCCATTGGCGCCGCGCATGTATTGCAGCGTTTCCGGCAAGGTGTAATGGAACACGCAGTTGTGGCTGGCGTACTGCTCCCATTGGTTCGGGTTCGGCTCGCCCACCAGCGCCTTGTCGCCGTCCTTGCCGCGCCAGCCGATCAGGAACCCCACGCCGGAATCCGGCGCGGTCTGGAAGTTGACGATGAAGTCTGGATAGTCGCGGAACTTGCGCGTGCCCTCTTTCGTCGTGAATGCCGGCAGCTTCAGGCGGCTCGCCAGTTCGATCAGCACTTCCTGGAACGGCTTGCACTCGCCGGTCGGCGGCACCACCGGCACGCGCACGGAATCCACCGGGCCGTCGAACTCGGAGATCGGCCGGTCGAGCACCGACATCGCGTCGTGGCGTTCCAGATAGGTCGTGTCGGGCAGGATCAGATCGGCGAACGCGGTCATCTCCGACTGGAACGCGTCGCAGACCACCAGGAACGGAATTTTGTAGTCGCCGTTTTCCTGCTTGTCCACCAGCATCTTGCGGACTTCGACCGTATTCATCGACGAGTTCCATGCCATGTTGGCCATGAAAATCAGCAGCGTATCGATCGGGTAAGGATCGCCGCGCCATGCGTTGGTGATCACGCTATGCATCAGCCCGTGCACGGCCAGCGGGTATTCCCACGAGAACGCCTTGTCGATCCGCACGGGTTTGCCGTCGTTGTCGATAAACAGATCCTCGGGTGCGGCCGGCCAGCCAAGCGGCCCATTGGCGAGCGGCGTATTCGGCTGCACGGCGTCGGGGCTGCTCGGCGGTTTGGCCGACGGCGGCACCGCGCGCGGATACGGCGACTTGTGGCGAAAGCCGCCCGGCCGGTCGATTGTGCCCATCAGCGACATCAGCACCGCCAGCGCGCGGATCGACTGGAAGCCGTTTGAATGCGCCGCGAGGCCACGCATCGCGTGAAAGGCGATCGGATTGCCGGTGACGCTCTCGTGCGTTTCGCCCCAGGCGTCGGTCCAGCGGATCGGCAAGCTGATCTTGTGATCGCGTGCCGTCTGCGCCATCTCGCGCGCGAGGCGGCGGATCACGTCGGCGGAGATGCCGGTGATCCCGGCGGCCCATTCCGGCGTGGTGTCCGCCACACGTTCGCGCAGCAAGGCAAACGACGGCGTCACCGGCGTGCCGTCATCGAGCGTGAAATTGCCTTCGAGCGCCGGCTGCGCGCCCGGCGTGTGATGCCGCACCGCGCGCTGCGTGTTCAGATCCCACCACAGGTGGTTTTGCGGAAACAGCGGATTGACTTCGGGCAGGCCCGCTTCACGCACGAACAGGCCGAACGCGTCGCTCGCCGTATTCATGTCGAGCAGTTCGGCCGCGTTCGTATAACGCGTGACGAACTCGTGGTCGTAGGCGTCGGTTGCGAGCAGTTCGTGGATCAGCGCCATGAACAGCGCGCCGTCGGTGCCGGGGCGAATCGGCACCCATTCGTCGGCGATCGCCGCGTAGCCGGTGCGGATCGGGTTGATGGCAATGAAGCGGCCACCCGCGCGCTTGAACTTCGAAAGCGCGATTTTCAGCGGATTGGAATGATGGTCCTCGGCGGTGCCGATCATGAAGAACAGCTTCGCGCTGTCGAGGTCGGGGCCGCCGAATTCCCAGAACGAGCCGCCGATCGTATAGATCATCCCGGCCGCCATGTTGGCCGAGCAGAAGCCGCCGTGGGCTGCGTAATTGGGCGTGCCGAACTGCCTGGCGAACAGCCCGGTGAGCGCCTGCATCTGGTCGCGGCCGGTAAACAGCGCGAACTTGCGCGGATCGGTGGCGCGCAGATGGGCAAGACGCTTTTCGAGGGTGGCGAACGCCACCTCCCACGAGACCGGTTCGAACTGCGCGCTGCCGCGCTCGGCGCCCGCTTTGCGCATCAACGGCTGGGTCAGGCGCGCCGGCGAATACTGCTTCATGATGCCCGACGAGCCCTTCGCGCAGATCACGCCCTGGTTGAGCGGGTGCTCGGGGTTGCCGTCGATATAGCGCACTTCGCCGTCGCGCAGATGCACGCGAATGCCGCAGCGGCAGGCACACATGTAGCACGTGGTGGTTTTGACTTCGAGCTTTTCGTTTTGCGTGCGCGCGTGGTGTTCCATCCTTACCTCCCAGGTCTTGCCGACTGCGTGAGCCCCGGCTTTGCCGCGGTCCTGCCGCGCTTCTGCCTTGCTTCTCGCGCCCGGCCGCATCGGCGTGCGGGCGGCGTCAGCGGATTCGTTCATCCTAAGACCGTTATAAGCAAATGAAAAATCGCTATTTAGTATCCAATGTATCGTGCGCACCGATAGTTTCAGAACCTTGCCCAGTTGCTTGCCGATGGCGGGTGCGGCAGTAGAATGGCGCGATACCTTGCCTCGCCCGGCACGCGAGCCTCGACGTGCCGAACGGTCCATCTGAAAGACAACGCTTGCCGCCATCGGGCGCAAACCACCTGTCTCATGAACCAGCAACCTTCGCATCGGCGCGCCTCCGGCGCCGGCCTTCAGCTTGTCGAAGCAGCGTTCGACGCCCAGCAAAAAGGCGATCTCGCACGCGCCGAACGCCTGTACCACGCCCTGCTGGAAAGCGGCGACCACACCGGCGTGGCCCACAACAACCTGGCCAACCTGCTGCGCAAGTCAGGGCGCCTGCTGGAGGCCGTGGACCAGTACCGGCACGCGCTCGAAGCGCTGCCGGATGCGGCGCAGATCCGCTCGAACCTGGCGGACACGCTCGAAGGTCTGCGGCGCTACGAGGAAGCCGAAACCGAATATTGCCGCGCGCTCGAACTGCAGCCCGGCAGTCCGGAGGTGCGCTGCAACTATGGGTTGATGCTGCTCGCCGCCGGCCGTTATGCGGAAGGTTGGCCGTATTACGAAGCCCGCTCGCAGGTATTCCACGAGCATGGCGCCTTGCCGTTTCCGCAATGGAGCGGCGAGGATCTGCACGGCAAGACGCTCCTGCTGCTGCCCGAGCAAGGCTATGGCGACACTATTCAGTTTGTCCGTTATGCGAGCCTACTGAAGGCGCGCGGCGTGGCGCAGCTCTCGGTGATCTGCAAACCGGCGCTGGCGCCGCTGCTGCGAACCGTCCGTGGCATCGACGCGCTGATCACCGACCCGCAAGACCTGTACGCGCACGATTACTGGGACTCGTTGCTGAGCCTGCCTTGCCGCTTTGGCACGACACTCGAATCGATCCCCGCGCCGATTCCGTATGCCGGCGTATTCACCAACCGCCTCGAAACGTGGCGCGCGCGTCTGCCGGGCGACGGCATCCGTGTCGGACTGGTGTGGAAGGGCAACCCCGCACACGACAACGATGCCGAGCGCTCGTTGCGGCATTTCTCGGAGTTACTGCCTCTGTGGTCGGTGCCCGGTGTGCGTTTTATCAGTCTGCAGGTGGGCGGCGCCGAAGCCGAAGCACGAGCGTGCGCGGCGCGGCAGCCGGCGCTCTGCCTAGGTGACGAGATTCGTGATTTCGGCGATACCGCCGCCATCGTCGGACAGCTCAATCTGGTGATCTGCGTCGATACCGCCGTCGCTCACGTGGCCGGCGCATTGGGCGTGGCCTGCTGGCTGATGCTGCCGCGCCGGGGCGTCGACTGGCGCTGGCAGCGCACGGGCGCGCAATCGCCGTGGTATCCCAAGGACATGTACCTGTTCCGTCAACGCGATACGGCCGAAGGTTGGCAAGGCGTGATCGGCGACGTGCGGGACGCGCTGTCGGACATCCTGCGCGCCAGGCGCTGAGCTTGGCTTACGGGAGGGATGGTTGCGGCGCTTGCCCAGCTTGCCTTGTTGGGCCGCCTCAATTGTTCCTGCACAACACGGCGGTCATGACGAGCGGTAGGACTTCGTGCACCGCCGCCTCGCTGCCGGCGTCATGCAGATGCGTCTTGACCGACTCGCTCGTGCCATACACCACCACGCCATACATCGACCCGCTCATGGCCTGACCGCTGCCCTTGTGAAATAGCTGGTCGTTCTGATCGTAGCCGAGCACCGCGTAGACCCGGAATCCGAAAGCCGTCAGCTCGCTGCCGCGGGTCGGCCGAAACGCATTGACGGAGTTCGCTTCCACATGCATCGGTTCTGCTTCGATGAACTGGTTGCTCTGCAGTGAAGTAATGAAGGTATGCGCGTTGGTGCTGCAGTCTAGCTGCGCATCGAGTTCGTACGCGGCCGACGAGATCGCATAGAGGGTCGCGCCAAGCGCGGTCAGCAGGCTAAGCGCGTTGGGAAAGCACATTCTCATGGTGATGCAACCCCTATCCTGGCACGTGTCGGGCACGCGGAGCCGGTTCCCAACCTAGGACCTTTGCCCCGCTCCTTCTGTACGGCAACCATCAATGCAGATTACATACGCCTTCAGGCGACGCGCGCGCCGGGCGGGCTTGCCGGCGTCGCGTCAGCAACGCTTCGCGCTGGATCCGGACCGTTTCGCGCCGCTCATCGGCATTTTGTCGCAAACCGCCAGAACGTGGCGGCAAGCCGGCTGAACCTATGCGCCATCGCAACCACGTTGATAGACAAGGCGCCCACCGCGATGTTCACCGCCATTCTTCGGTAGATGTTCAACTGGGTTTGAGGTGTGCCAGCCGCCCTGGTCAACCCGAGCGGCTGGCAAAAACGTGCGCGCGCCTGCAAGCGACGTTGCAGGCGCGTGAGTAACCGCAGGTGGGGGAGTCGGAATTGACGCTGATGATCGATCAGTTGCGCGTGCTGTTCGGCGGCGCGGCGCCGCGTGCGGCAGGCTTGTCCGGCGCCGCCGTGCCAGGTGGCGCGGCAGGGTCAGCCGGCCCGTTGCGCATGATTCAGGCGAGCGCCGGCGACACGCTCAGGATGATTCCGGTCGGCGAAGTGCTGTACTTCGAGGCGGTGGGGAAACATGTCCGCGTCGTGACAGCCGAGCGCGAACACCGGGTCCGCACCTAGTTGCGCGAATTGCTGCAACAACTCGACCCGCAGCGGTTCTGGCAAATCCACCGCGGCATGGTGGTGGGTGCCGATCTGATTACTAGCTCCTCGCGCGACGAGACGGGCAAACTGACGCTCGGCCTGTGTGGCCACCCGGCGGAACCAGACGTTAGCCAGTTCTATGCCGGGAAGTTCAAGGGCATGTAATGCGGCTGCAGGTGTTTGCCAGGCGCACTGGCTCGCCGCGGAGTTCGCTCACCCCACACTGTTCCAGCGCGCCTCCGCAACCGTCAGTTTCTTCGGAATCAGCTTGAGATCGCTGAACGTGTCGGCGATCTGCTGCTGATACGCAAGAGTCGCATCGGTGATCGGTTGCACGCCGTAGCCGGCACGTCCCAGCGCCACTTCGAGCGTCGCGGTATCGAGACCGACGAGCGGCGACAACTGCGCCGCCACGGCCGGAATGTTGCTGCGGCCCCACTCGTCCACCTGGTTCAGTTCGTCGAGCAGTGTATGCAGCACTTGCGGCTGCGCCTCGGCGAACTTGCGGGTGGCAACGTAATACTGCGTGTTGCGCACGATCCCTTCGCCATTGGTCAGAACACGCGCATTCGCCTGGCGCTCGATCGCGGCCAGGTACGGGTCCCAGATCACCCAGGCGTCGACACTGCGCTGCACGAAGGCCGCGCGGGCGTCGGCCGGGGTCAGATAGACCGGCTGGATGTCGGTGTACGCGAGACCGGCGCGCTGCAACGCCTTGACCAGCAGGAAGTGAACGTTCGAGCCGCGATTGAGAGCGACCTTCTTGCCGCGCAGGTCGGCCACCGTTTTGATCGGCGAATCCTGCTGGACCACCAGCGCCTCGCCTTTGGGCGCCGACGGTTCGTTGGCGATATAGACGAAGTCGACGCCCGCAGCCTGGGCAAAAATGGGAGGCGTTTCGCCGACCGTGCCGACATCCACCGCGCCCGCATTCAATCCTTCCAGCAGTTGCGGCCCGGCGGGGAACTCCAGCCATTGCACGCTGATACCTTGCGGCGCAAGTCTCTTTTCGAGCGTGCCGTGCGCTTTCAGGACCACAAAGTTGCCGTATTTCTGGAAACCGATCCGCAGCGTTTTCGAATTCCCTTGAGCCCGCGCGGGCTGGCTCGCCAGCAGCGCGGCTGCGGCACCGGAAAGCACCGCGCCGGTGCCGACCGCTAGCGCCGCCGCGGCCTTCAGAAGCGAACGGCGGCTGGCATCGGCCGGCTGCGTGTCACGGTTGGAGTGTCCTGATGAAGCCATGTGCGTCCTTTGCAAGTTCATGACGGCTCGAAGCGCCGCAAGCGGGCGGCCCATCGCCGTGGCGACGTCTAGATTAAGGACGCCTCAGCGCGAAGCGAACCAATCAATGCGCATATGCAAAGCATGGGGTGTGGGAAGCATGGCGCGTGGCCAGGAATGGCGAAGCGGCGGCTTGCGCCGCCGAGCGCTGACGATGACGAAAGCGATGACGATGACGAAAGCGATGACGATGACGATGCGCCGCCGGGATACGAGGCGCGCGTCGTCAAACGCGCGCCATCCGCCTTACGCCACTGCCGGGAAGTCCAGTGTGGTGTCGTTCACGCGGTTCACGAGGTTCGTGAACGTAATGGACGCGATCGCCAGACTGATTTCGATCACCTGCTGTTCGCTATAGCCGGCTGCGCGAATCGCGTCGACTTCGTCGGCGGCGACCGTACCACGCGTCGTCACGAGGGTGCGGACGAAACGCACCAACGCATCGCGCTTCGCGTCGCCGCTTGCGGTGCCTGCGCGTACCTGCTTCATCGTCTCCGGCGCGAGGCCGGCGAACTTGCCCATCAACGTGTGGGCGGCGATACAGTAGTCACAGCCTGCGACCTCGCTGACCGCGAGCTTGATGACTTCGATGTCGGCCTTGGCAAGGCTGCCGCTCGCCAGCACGGCGTCGACATTGAGCATTGCGCCGAGCGCAGCCGGGCTGTGCGTGCCGACAGTAGCGTAGGCGTTCGGTACCTTGCCGGCGGCCTTCTTGATCTTGGCGAACACTTCTGCGGCAGCGCCGGTGGCGGTTTCAGGATTGATGGCGGTAAGACGGGACATGATCGACTCCTTGAGGTTGGGTTCATTTGCAACTGCTAGCCATGTCGTATGGCATGGGAGTCAGTGTAGTGAGACACGGCGAGTAATTTAATGCCACAATTACCCAACTTCATGCTCAAACGTCTCAACTGACTGGAACGCCATCATGGATCTGCTGAGCCGGTTACTCGCCTTGATGCC
This sequence comes from Paraburkholderia sp. SSBN10T, assembly GCF_056619545.1. Classification (NCBI taxonomy): domain Bacteria; kingdom Pseudomonadati; phylum Pseudomonadota; class Betaproteobacteria; order Burkholderiales; family Burkholderiaceae; genus Paraburkholderia; species Paraburkholderia sp. SSBN10T. The sequence continues at coordinate 177,908 of NZ_JBWQQI010000011.1, read as the reverse complement.
CGTCGCCGGCCGGCTCGACGTGCGCTGCCATTTCGCTGCGCCGTGGCGGATCGACGAACCCGCTGCGGATCCGCGCGAAATTGCTTATCACGTGTTGTTGCGCGGCGAAGCGGTGCTCGAGGACGGCCACGGTGAGCCGTTGCGCATGACGGCGGGCGATATCGTGCTGTTTCCGGCTGGCGCGCCGCATGTGCTGCACGATGGAAGCGGCGGCGAGGTGTTGGCGGAGAGTGTGCGGCAGGTGAATGGACTGACCATCGTGACCAATCAGGGCACGGGCGCAGGGGTCGATATCCTGTGTGGCCGGTTTCTGTTGCCTGCGGTGCCGGAGCGCCTGTTGCGCGACCATTTGCCGGGGCGCTTGCTGGTGCATAGCGTCGCGCGGGGGAATGCAAGCGACGCCGCGCAGCGTGACGGCGAGTTCGCCAGTAGCCGCCTTGCCCGTCTGATCCAGCTCATGCGCGAAGAGGCGCTCGAACAGGGGCCGGCAAGCGAGACCCTGGTGAACCACCTGTCGGGCGCGCTATTCGCGCTCACGCTGCGCTTTGCCAGCCACGCCGACGAACCGCCGCGCGGCCTGTTAGCGCTCGCGCAACGTCCGCGTCTGCAACCGGCCCTTTCGGTGATGTTCGATGAACCCGGCAAGCCGTGGACCTTGCCCGAACTGGCGGATCTCTGTCATATGTCGCGCGCCACTTTCGCGCGCCATTTCGATGAGGCGATCGGCCGCTCGGCCAGCGACGTGCTGACGGAAATCCGCATGGCGTTGGCTGGTCGCAAGCTCGCGCAAACCAATCTTGGGATCGCCGAAATCGGCGAGTCGGTGGGGTATCAGTCCGATGCGGCGTTTCAGCGGGTGTTCAAACGGCAAGTGGGGATGACGCCGGCACAGTGGCGAACCCTGGCGAAGGCCGAGGCGGTGCCTGAGCGGTAGCGGTGCGGGAGCGGTGCGGGAGCGGTGCCGGCAGTGGCCGCGCTATCATCATGGACGCCGCCCCTCTTACCGCCCCTCCTACCCCGAGTCTCGATGCAGATCGCCACCTCGACCAGATCCGCCCTCCCCCTGCGCAGCATCGCGCAGATGCTCGCCGCCATGTTCTGCTTCGCCACGGTCGACGCGCTCGCCAAGTCCATCACCGCGCACTACCCGGCCAACGAAATCACCTTTTTCCGCATGCTGTTCGGCCTCGGTCCCGCGCTGCTGCTCGCCGCGCGGGCCGGGCAAGGTCCTCAGATGCTGCGCACCCGCCACTGGCGCGCGCATCTCGAGCGCGCCGTGGCGCTGATGGCCTCGCTGGCGTTTTTCTTTGCCGGCCTGCGCTACGTGCCGCTCAGCGAAGCGGTCGCGCTGGCCTATACCGAAACCTTGTTCCTCATCGTCCTCTCGCCGTTGCTCCTGAAAGCGGCGCTGCGCCGCCGCGACCTGCTGGCTGCGGTGTTTGGCTTCATCGGCATTGTGCTGATAGTGCGGCCTGCCGGCGCCTCGTCTAACCTCGCGGGCGCCCTGTTGATCCTGTTGAGCGCCGTCTTCGGCGCGCTCTCGGTGCTTCAGATCAAGCGCATCGGCGCGACTGAAAACGCCAGCCTGATCGTCCTGTATTCGACCCTGATCGGCACGGTAGTGATGGGGTTCTCGCTGCTCCTCGCATGGCGCACTCCGAGCCTCGAACACCTTGGCATCCTCGTCTTGCTCGGCGTGGCTGCAGGCACCGGGCAACTGCTGATGACTTCGGCATTCCGCCACGGCGAACTCGGCGTGCTCGCGCCGCTCAACTACACGAGCATCGTTTGGGCCACGCTATTCGGGTACGTGTTGTGGGGCGAGTCGGTCGGCATGCTGTCGCTGCTCGGGATCATCCTGATCGTCGGCAGTTCGGTGGCGGTCGCGGTCCGCCGCAAGGAGCCGGAGGCGTTAAACGTCTGAGCGTTGGAGGCGCGCGACCACACGATGCTGCCGCGGCGCCACGGCAAACGCCTTCATGGCCTCGGCTACGCGTTTATCGTCGCTGGTCGCCACATCGTCCACGTTGGCCGGCAATTGCCCGATGGCCAACAAGGCGATCCGGCCGATCCCGAAGGCTGCATCGATTAAGTGGCCTGTGCCGGGATTGCACAAATACCTGTATGGATGTACAGTGTTTGCAATCCTCTTTCCTTGCCGCCTCGTCAGTATCGCAAGTCCGGCACTCGCCGCTGTATGGCGCGTTGCGCCTTACAGCGCGCGGCCGTCACTACAGCGCAGACTAGGACTGTTTATGCATGGGAACTGAGGCAAGTTGCTGTGCTGTTCAGCGCACTGCGCCCCATCGTGCGAACCTACGGAGAAGACATGCTGCGATTTGTCAGCGCGGCCGCCATCCTGCTCGCGGTCGTGTCAACCGCCGCTGCGGACGAGCATTACGTGGAGATCTGGAACCCACCGGAGGCCCGCATCGGCCAACCCGCTGGTAAATGCAAGCCCAAAACCGGTAAAGCGGCGCTGCTCCCGCACGGCGTCAGCAAAGCCGCGCCGCGCCGTATTGCGGATCCGCTCGCCAAAGCCTCGGCGGGCAAGCACGGCGGCAGCGACGCATCGAAGAAAGCGGCGAGCCCACGGTTTCTCGACATTCCGCGGATCGTGACCCCTGAAGGGAATATCCTTCAGGTGAGTACCGGGCGTATCTCGGCGTCTGTGGTGCGCTAAGTGCTGGGGCCGCGATCAGGAACACACTACAGCAGCCGTCCGGGCTACAACCGGCTTGCCGGTGCACTGAAGATTCGCCTAACAGCGCTGCGTCCGGTGCAACAATCTGGCCGGCACAGCGATTGTGATGGACATGCCGTCTCAAGCTGAATCGCTACGTTGCGAAATAGCCTCCACCCAGACAAAAAATGGAATCTGAAACCTATAAGGGCTATGCGATCTGGGGCCACGCTATCGTCCAGAACGATGGCTATGCCGGCAGCGGTACGATCACCCGCGGCAGCAAGCTCGTGGAAGGCTCGGGCGTGCTCGGTACCTTCGATAGCGAGGATGAGGCCCGTCTTGCGGGCCTCGATTGGGCGCGCGCCTGGGTTGATAGTCACGAGTAGCGCTGAGGAAGCGCTTAAGAGACACTCAGGCGACATTCAGATGGCGCGCACGTAAGACTCATCCCGCTCTCACCGAACGCCGCGGGTATCCGCGGCGGGTTGTCTGCAACGGATCAAACCAGGCGCTGTTTGTCCTGCCGCTCGGCAAGTATGCGGTTTGCCGCGTCCAGCACTGGATTGGCTGCGGGGAGCGTCTGCTGCACTCCGGTGTCCGCGGACGGATGGGATGAGACGGCCTTCACTCCATTTGCGATTCCGGGTGCAGCGACGTACGGAATGAATGCCGCAATGGCAACGACAACGACGAAAGTAAACATGGCTGCCAGCCTCTCGATTTCCAAGGGTGGGGAATCCCCGCGAAGAACATCTCGCTGAGTCACTCCGGTCCACCGCCTGGCCATGGCGAGCATCCGATCGCTACGTTTTACACCCAGGCCACTGCGTCCATTACCCACGTAAGGACGGCGTGAACACGCCACCCTGACCACCCGCTTGTTACCCATGGAACGGCGCCTGCGCATTCGGCGCCACAAGTCGCGTCAGCGCCGCACCAGCGCGAAGGTGTCTTGACTAGAATAGCCCAGGAAGTTGTCGATCAACAGTAACAGATCTGCTTCGGTGGGCTGGGTGCCCCACCGGCTGTGCCCGGAACTCGACGCAATGGCGAACCAGGAATGCGGCGGAAACCATTCGGCGTGGACGGTGCGCTCACCGGTAATGCGCAAGCGTCCCGTATCGCACAGATACTCGGCGCGCACCGTTTCCCCATCCACTACCTTGCTAGCAGTAATAGGCGCGGACTCAAACATGATGTCCTCCCGTTCGTGGATCTCTCTCTTTCTAGTGCGTGACAGTCCTCCTGATTGAGTGACCGGAGCACATTTCATAAGCTGTTTGAGGTGCCGCTCCGCCGCGCGGCATGTGGCTTTTATCCGGTTGACCAACGCAAGTTTTATGCCGATATGGTCAACTGCCCGTTTGACGGTTTTTTGATCAAATGCCACGCTTCCCGATTGCATGGTTGTGTGGCGAACGTCCTGAGGCATGCGCCAAACCGACCAATGCAGCACCGCTTCGGTGCGCAACGAGGGCTCGCAGCGGGAACATCGCCGATTTCTTCATACGCCCCGAGAACGACGGATTGCCGAATAAAGCGGACGTTGTTTGCACAAAGGATGCGGCTTCGATCTTTGGATAACGCCATCGTCATTTAATACGTTATGCGTATCAATAACCGAAAATTCGCGAAACGCAGGTAACTCATCTGACGATACGTACCCCACCACAACCTCACGTTTAAAAGAGAGGCTACGCGAAAGATCACGACGGCTGGATGACACAAAAGGATGAACTGGGCGATGCCCCATCCCGCTGGCGACATAGTCGAATGCCCATGTCGGCAAGTCGGCGAAATCGAACTGGGGCGAGCGGAATGGAGCTAGATGGGGAACGGTCCGATGGGACGGCGGCCACACAGCCGCACGACCGCCGCTGGCAGGGAGACGCGAGCGCCTACCGACGCCCCTTCGGTCCGGGCTGACGGTCGCGCCCGCTGCACCAGAACCGAGCACTATCGAGCCGGGCTGCGGCTGCCGATGTTTGCAATTCGCTGAACTGCGCCGTCAATTCCCCTCGTTTCGCCGGATCGTTTTCATTGGTTCGTCTTTACACTTGTTTTCATGGGCGCGACGAACCACCGAGCCCATACGCGGTCTTCCCCCCGCGTTGTTTTGACCGTACCTGCAGGACAGTTCCAGAAGTGGCAGTAGAGAACCGCAGTCGCAGCACGCAGCACGCAGCACGCAGCACGCAGCACGCAGCACGCAGCACGCAGCACGCAAGATGGTAGTCCGCAGTCTGCATCAGGCAGTACCAGCAAGGAACACGCAGCAAGCATTACGCCGCACCATGCATCGACCACGCAGCAAGCACGACCCGGTAGTTCAGGCAGTTGCAGTACACGCATCACCAAAGCGCTTCTCGCATCACATGCAAGAAAAGCAACAGGGGTTTGCAGCACAGCGAAGGTGAAGGACCACGTTTTAAGCAGCAGTGAGTTTCAACAGCGTTGTTGTTGATGGAAACAGGTCGGCAAGCATCCACGCGCCTGTGCGACTCTTCCATCCTGTCGAGCCCTGTCCCCCACGGGACAGGGCTTTTTTTTAAGCCGCCGGCGCGCCAAACGCGCGATCGCAATCTCGTTCACTCCAGCCGCGCCGTTTAAGGTTGCTTTAATTGTGGCTTGCCATGATGGTGACAAGACGCTCACTCAAGGTTGCTCAATACCCGCCGGCGCACTGTCTGCAGAAGACTCCAGTGGCGGACCGAGCGTTACAGAACGAGGTTTAAACCGTCATGCCCAATAAATCGCACAGCCGCAAACGCAACCAGCCGGCCATGTCGCCGCTGCTGCGCGCCCTTACTTTCAGCCGCGCGGCGCACGAGCCGGTCACGCAGGCCATGCTTCTGCAATGCTATACCGCGCTCGACGCGTTTCGGCGCGGGCACGGTTCGCGGGATCTGTTCATGACCTTGGGCCGGCATTTTCTGGTGTCCGAGGAACTGTGCCGCCTCGGCCTGGAGCCGGAGGGTCTGGTGTATGTCGAAAGCGCACACGCGGCAATGGTCCAGCTCGATGCCGTCGAGCATCAGCAGGACGGCTGGGCCTTGAACGATGACGCGTACCCGCAACTGTGCGCGGCGCTTTCGATTCTGGATGCGCAACTGTCCGAGGCCTCGCTCGAAATGATCGCGCGAGCCGAGACGCGCATGGTCGAGGGCCTGCTCAGGGCGGGACAAACCGAGGCTCTCGCAGCAGCACCGGCGACGCTTTGCTAGGCGCACCGCGCCGCGGCTAAGCCCACGACGTCGGCACCGCCCGATCAGAACCGATAGTTGATCGACAGATCCAGCACGCCGTTGGATGCGCGTTGCGTGATCGGGCTGCGCGCTGCGCTGCCCACGAGCTGCTCGAGTGCGAAGTCACAGGCCGCGAACCAGTGCTTCTGGAAGAACCAGATGGCGCTGACGCCAAAGCCCGCCGACTTGAGGCCGGCGCTCGCGTGATAGTAGGAATAACTGGAGTCGGCAGCCTGCGCGTGGCTGACGCCGAACCAGCTATTCATGTACTCCGAATCCGCAAACGTCAGGCTGGGTCCGGCAAACCAGAAGAATGTCTTCGAACTGCCTGGCAACGGCATATATGCGCCGAGATCGCCGACCCAGCCATTCGCGCCGCCGAAGCTGCGCCGGATATCGGCGCGCAGGACCAGCGGGAAACTCTTCGATATCACGTAGTCGGCGGCCAGTTTCAGTTCGGGCGCGGGGTTGATGTTGCCCAGACCGTGCAGGTGCTCGTCGTCGTCCTGACCGCGCCGGCCCAGATCGTAGGCGGCAGCGATGCTGATCCGCCAGTTTTGACCTTGCAGCACATTGGCGCCGAAGCCTTCCCCTGTTGAAATGAAATAAAGATCGCTATAGCGGATATCGACACTCGGACCACCCTCGAAATGATAGCGATCCGCGCCGTCATAGCGCGGCTGAAAGGCTCCGGCGGCACCCACCGCGATTTGCCATGTGGGGATCTGCGGCTCCATCAGTTTTTCCAGCGGAACCCCCGCCGAGTATTGCCACTCCTGCAGCGGCGCCGGCGTTTGAGCCTCGGACGGGGCCGGTATGACAGCCATGCCCGCGATAGCAGCGACGGTCAGCCACGGCGCGCGGAGCGCTGCCTGGTTGTTGCGGTTCGGTACCGCCCACGTTGTACGTCTGTTCGACACCAATCCTCCGATCGCTAGCTAGCTGCGAGTGAATTGACTGCCTGCCTTGGGAATTCCCCTGCGAGACTGTAACGGCTGCCACGCAAACTTGCATGGACATGTAATTTTTTCAGCGAATAGCCCATACGATTCGGCCGCTGGCTGCAAGTGAAGTCAACGCTGGCTGAGCTTACCGGCTGCGGTGAATTCATGCTCTGTGCGGCCGAAGTCTGGCAGGCTCGACGATTGCAATATCCGGGCCTGATCGGTGGGGGCGGGGTGCGGTAGGGTTTGGGAGGGATCGGATGGGGTTTGTGAATATGCGAAGCTTCAGCCTGATCGAAGCATTACGACGTAGCCGGTGTAAACGTTAACGCCAGACCATTCATGCAATAGCGCAAGCCGGTCGGCTTCGGTCCATCGTCGAACACATGGCCCAAATGGCCGCCGCAGCGGCGGCATAGCACCTCGTTGCGCGTCATGCCGAACGAAGTATCGGTGCGGGTAAGCACCGCATGATCGAGCGGTTGCCAGAAGCTCGGCCAACCGGTGCCGCTGTCAAACTTGGTTTTCGACGAGAACAGCGGCAGCTTGCAGCCGGCGCAGGAAAAGATGCCGGCGCGGTGCTCGAAATTGAGCGGGCTGCTGAACGGCCGCTCCGTCCCGGCCTCGCGCAGGACCCGATATTGCGCGGGCGTTAGAAGCTTGCCCCACTCGGCCTCGGTATGCGTGACCTCGTAGGTCGCCGCGCCCGGGGCGCTGGCCGGATCCGCAGCGCCGGCGCGCGCGGCGCGCCACCCCGTCATGCCGCCGGCAAGCGATGCCGCGCCGACTACCCTGAAAAATATCCGTCTCGTGCATTTCATGATTGTGGTCCCTGAGTGATGCCGTCGAAAGAGCACGAGCGTCACGCGAACAGCGCGACATACGGCGGGTGCTCCCAGCCTTTAGTCGGACCGGCACCGGTCTTATGACAGCGATTTCGCTTTTTTTGTTTGTCGGGATGCACCGGGTCAAGCGGCGCGGTGGCGCGGCGTTCACTCAAATGTACGCGCGGCGGATCACTTCAGAGGCGCAGCCACGGAAAAATTAGCGGGCAACAACGGGGGCCACGTCAACCAACATCCACACCCACGTCAGCGAGGCGCGCCAGAATCCGCGCATAGTCTTCCGGGGTATCCATATCGGTCGTGAAGCGGTCGTGGGCAGCTTCATGGATAGACACCTCATCCGGGTGTTCGGCAATCAGCTTGCGGCACCCCGGATTGATATGGCCACTGACGACCTCCGCGGCATAGCTCACTGAAAAAGCCACCGGATTGCCCCGCTGTCCGTTGAAAGTGGGCACAAGGATCGAACCGCGCGGCATTGCCGCGTAAGCGTCGACCAGTTCGCGGTAATCCGCAGCGCCGAGCAAAACCTGATCGGCGAGGCAGACCAGCACGACGTCGCAGGGTGCAGCCAGCGCGGCCACTCCCGCCGCCACCGAGGTCATTTGCCCTTCCTCGTAACGCGGATTGGGCTGGAACCGCACCGGCAAACCGTCGAGCGCTTCCATCACAGCGCGCCCCTTGAATCCCGTCACCACGACAATCTCTGCCGGCCCGGCGGCGCTCAGCGCGCTCACCGTGCGCCGCACGGCCGGTTCGCCGCCGACCGGCAACAGCAGTTTATGCTGTCCTTGCATTCTCGATGACGTGCCCGCCGCCAGCACGACCGCGGAGAAAACCGGCGTCGGCGGCAGCTCGCTGCGATTCGTCCCGAGGTTCATGGCTTCTCCAGCGGTTCAGCCGGTTGACTGGCCTGCGCTTCGGCCCGTGTTTCCGCTGCTAATACGGGCGGCCCGGCCTGAATACTCGCCGCCACGTGCAAATACTTTTCCGGTTCGCGTTCGAACTCGATCTTGCAGCCGTCGCAACAGAAATAGATGCGCTGACCGCCCCATTCGATCACGTGCTTCGCCGACGCGATCTCGACCGCCATGCCGCACACCGGATTCACATAGCGCCCGCCCCCACCCAGCGGCTCGACCGAGGCCATCGATTCGCACGGCGGCAAGCCCGGCACCACTTCCCCGCTCACCGGCGCCGAGCGGTCGACCAACGCCACCGCTTCCTCCTGTTCACGGCGCAGCATCACCAGACCGGCGACCGCGCCCAAGGCAATCTCCTGGGGCGTGTGAGCATGGATCGACGGACCCGCGGGTGCATGCAGCGCCGCAAGCCGCGCGGCCGCAATGCCGCGCGCTCGCATCGCGTCGCGCAGGGCGTCGGCCTTGCGGCGGCTGGCCACCAGCAATACGCCCGCGGCCTCGCTGCGCAACGCGGCTTCGAGCGCCGCCTCGTCATTGTCGCCTTGGGTCGCGACCAGAATCAGTTGCGGCTTCAGGTTGTCGAATGCTGCGGCGTCGAAACCTTGCAACACGCGCGCCAATCCGAGACCTGCCAGCGGTGCCGTGACGGTGGCCGCGGCACTGACGCGCAAGCCGACCCGCTGCGCCAGCACACAGGCTTCGAGCGCGGTGGGGGTCGAGCCGAGCACGAGAATCGACGGCGCGGGCAGGGTCGGCTGGATAAACAGTTCGATTGCGCCGTTGCTGGCGCACGGCATCGCGTGCGCCTCGATCCCCGCCTCGCGGTCGGCCGGCGACACGCCGGCCTCGTTACCGATGCGAAGGCGCTTCGGTTGCCCCGTGCGGATCGCCTCTTGCGCGGCCTGAATCACGATCGTCCGCGAGCAGCCGCCGCCGATCCAGCCATGCAGCTCGCCGTTGCCGTCGATCAAGGCTTGCGCCCCGACCCAGGCGGAGGTCGGCGGCGCGGCGCGGATCACGGTCGCCACCGCAAACGGCTCGCACTGCTCGATGAGCCGCTGCTCGAGTTGCAGGAGGGTTTGTGTGGTCTCGGTACTCATTGCAGAACCGCCAGTACTTGCGGCAGCACGCGTTCGAGACTCGCCAGGTCGTGCGCGCCTGCCAGCAGATCGATATACGGCAGCGCCGCTTGCATGCCGGCGCTCGCCGGGGTGAAGCCGGCGCGGCTCGCCAGCGGGTCGAGCCAGACCAGCGTGCGGCAGCGGCGGCGGATCGCGGCCAGCGCCTGCTGCAGACGCTCGGGTTCACCGGCGTCGTAGCCGTCGCTCACGACCACCACGGCGGTACGCGCATGCAGCAGCTTCGCTGCGTACTGCTGATGGAATTCGCCGAGGCTGTCGCCGATGCGGGTGCCCCCGCCCCAGCCGGCTGACAGAAGCTGCAAGCGTTCCTGCGAGCGCCACGGATCCGGGTCGCGCAACGCCTGTCCGATGCCCGCCAGCCGCGTGTGGAAAATGAAGCAATGCACGTCCGACACCCGTGTGCCCAGCACCCGCGCGAGCCGCAGATAGAAGAAGCTGTACAGGCTCATCGAGCGGCTCACGTCGAGCAGCAGCACGATGCGTGGACGCTGGCGCCGCTTCCTGCGCCAGCCCAGTTCGAGCGGCACGCCGCCGCGCGCCACGCTATGCCGGATCGTCCACGCCATATCGACGACCCGGCCGCTGTTCGCGTGCTGTTCGCGACGCAACTGGATGCCCCGCAGACGCTGGGCGAAGCGGCGGATCGCCGCGTCGATCGCAAACAGCTCGGCGGGCTGATGCAGATGTCCGAAATCCGCGTGGGCAAGCGTAGCCTCGGCGGATGCGCCCTGCTCGGCCGTCGCGCCTTGCGCCAACGCGGGATCGGCCGCGGTACCACTGTCGAGGCCAAGCGGCGTGCCTTCGCTTTCGTCGCGCGGACCTGCGGTGTCGCCCGCGCTGCGGGTATCGATGCGGCCCGCGCGGTTCGCCCGCGTTTCCACCAGCTGGCGGCGATTCGGTGCGAGAAAGTACGCGTCGAACAGTTCGTCGAAGCGGCGCCACTCCTGCGCCCGCGAACACAGCAAGGCCCGCAGGCTCCAGCGCAACAGCGTGCTGTCCAGTTGCCCCATGCGCTCGGCCACCTCCAGCGCTGCGGCCATATCGCTGCTGCTTAAACGAAAATCGTTCGCCCGCAGCCAGCCGGCAAACCCCGTGTAGCGCGCCACGAGCGTGCCTTCGAGGCTGGGCGGCGGCGCGCGACCAGCGGCGGCGCAGGCGATGCCGCTCAACATGATGCCACCAGCTTTTCGACCACAGGCCGCGTCAGACCGGCCTGATCCTCGCGCGTTTTGACGAGGGCCGCGAGCGAATCCATGATGCGCTCCACGCCGTCTTCGTCGATTGCGCTCACGCCAAGGCGCAGCAAGGCCGCAACCCAGTCGAGCGTTTCGGCGAGCCCCGGCTTTTTCTGCAGATCCATCTGCCGCACCGATTGCATGAATTCGACCATCTGCCGGGCGAGCTTCTCCGGTACTTCCGGCACCTGGCTGCGCACGATCAGCAGTTCCTTGTCGAAGCTCGGATAATCGATGTACTGATAGAGACAGCGGCGCCGCAAGGCATCCGAAATCTCGCGTGTGCCGTTCGAGGTGAGGATCACGAACGGCCGTTCCGTCGCGCGGATCACGCCGAGTTCAGGTATCGACATCTGGAAGTCGGACAGCAACTCCAGCAGATAGGCTTCGAACGCTTCGTCGGTGCGGTCGATTTCGTCGATCAGCAGGACCGCTGCGGGCGTCGTCGTGATTGCTTCGAGCAGCGGGCGTTTGAGCAGATAGCGCTCGGAGAAGATGTCCTGCTCCTTGTCGCGCACCGGCCGCGAGTCCTGCTCCAGCAGTTTGATCGCCAGCAACTGGTGCTGGTAATTCCACTCGTACAGGGCGGAATGCGCGTCGAGACCTTCGTAGCACTGCAGCCGGATGAGCCGCGTATCGAGCAGCCGTGCGAGCGCTTTCGCAACTTCGGTCTTGCCGACCCCGGCCTCGCCTTCGAGCAGCAACGGCCGGCGCATTTCCATGGTCAGCAGCAGCGTTGCGGCGAAACTGCGCTCGGCGATGAAGCCGTGCTGTTCCAGCCGCTGCTGCAGGCTGACGACATCGCTCATGCGGTCGGTCGACATGGTGCGCTCGCCGCTCAGGCCGTCTTGCGCGAGAACAGGCCGCGCACCCAGTCGCGCAAGATCGCCCAGGCGAAAGCGAAGCCGTTCAGCTCCGCTGGAGGCGGCGCGGGTTCAGACGCGGAGGCCGCAGAAGCAGCAGGCGTCGCGTCGCTGGATGAGCCCGTGGACGCACCGTCGGGCGTGGCCGCCTGCGCGCGAGCTTCCGCAGGCGTCTGCATCGCCTGCAAGCGCGCCGCGAAATTCGCCACAAACTGCTTGAGCATCTGATCCGCGACCGGCTGCATCAGCCGCCCGCCCAGCGCGGCCGCTTTGCCGCTCATCGTGACTTCGCTCTTGCCGGCCAGCGCGCAGGTCTCGCCGGTCTGCTGGACCGAGGCGCCCAGATCCATCGACGCCGCCGAGGCGCCGGTTGCATCCGTACCCTTGCCCACCATATGCAGGCTACGCGCGGCGGCATCCAGATCCAGCACCTCGATCTCGCCCTTGAACGACATCGTGGCCGGCCCGAGCTTCACGGTGATGGTGCCTTTGTAATGCGTCGCGTCGACGCGTTCGGTAATCTTCGCGCCCGGCATGCAGCCAGCCACGGTCTCGATGTCCTGCAGCAGTTGCCACGCGTTATCGGCGCTGGCAGCAAGCGGAAATACCTTGTCGAGTACGACTTTCATCTCAGCATCCTTTGACGGTGGTGCGCTATGCCGAAACCTGAGCGACGCCCAACCATACGCACAGCCGCCGCGCTACTGCCGCGTCAGCCCCAGCGCCCGGCATTGCTGCCAGACGCGCCAGGCGTTGTGCGGCATGTTCATGTGGGTGACGCCCAGATGCGCAAACGCATCGACCATCGCCGCGGTGAAACACGGAATCGAGCCGACATGCGGCGACTCCGCAACCCCTTTCGCGCCAATCGGATGATGGGGCGACGGCGTCACGGTGAAGTCGGTCTCCCAATGCGGCGTCTCGACCGAGGTCGGCACGAAATAATCGAGCAGCGTCGCGCCGAGCAGATTGCCGGCTTCGTCGTAGGGCATCTCCTGCCCCATCGCAACCGCGAAGCCTTCGGTGAGGCCGCCGTGAATCTGCCCTTCGATAATCATCGGATTGATGCGCGTGCCGCAGTCGTCGAGCGCATAGAAGCGGCGCACGCGCGTCTCGCCGGTATAGCGGTTCACTTCCAGCACGCAGACATAAGCGCCGAACGGGAACGTGAAGTTGGGCGGATCGTAGTAGTCGACCGCCTCGAGGCCCATTTCCATGCCCTCGGGCACGTTGTTATAGGCTGCCCAGGCTACTTCCTTGATGGTCTTGAACTGCTCGGGCGAGCCCTTCAGTACGAAGCGGTCGAGATCGAACTCCACATCGCCCGGACTCGCTTCCAGCAGATGCGCCGCAATCTGGCGCGCCTTCTCGCGAATCTTGCGCGACGCGCGGGCCACCGCCGCCCCCGCGACCGGCGTGGAGCGCGAGCCGTAAGTGCCGAGTCCATAGGGCGCGGTCGAGGTGTCGCCTTCTTCCACCGTAATCACCGGGGCCGGAATGCCGGCTTCAGAGGCGATGATTTGCGCGTAAGTGGTCTGATGGCCCTGTCCCTGCGTGATCGTGCCCATCCGCGCGACGGCTGAGCCATCCGGATGCACGCGGATTTCACAGGAATCGAACATGCCGACGCCGAGGATGTCGCACATCTTCGACGGCCCGGCGCCGACGATTTCCGTGAAATTCACTACGCCGATCCCCATCAGCCACTCCGCGCGAGGATCGGCGCGGCGCGTGGCCTGCTCGGCGCGCAGCGCCGGATAGTCGACCGCGGCAAGCACTTTCTGCAATGCCGGCTCGTAATCGCCCGAATCGTATTCGAGCCCGAGCGGCGTCGTATAGGGGAACTGCTCCTTGCGGATGAAATTGCGCAGGCGGATTTCGGCCTTGTCGATGCCGAGCTTCTGCGCCAGCACGTCGACCATCCGTTCGATCAGATACACCGCCTCCGTCACCCTGAACGAGCAACGGTAGGCGACCCCGCCCGGAAACTTGTTGGTGTAGACCCCGTCCACCGAGACGAACGCATTCGGAATCGCATACGAGCCGGTGCAGACGTGGAACATGCCGGCCGGCCATTTGGTCGGGTCGGCGCAGGCGTCGAACGCGCCGTGGTCCGCCGTCACATGCACACGCAGCGCCTTGATACGGCCGTCCTTATCCGCGGCCAGTTCGCCCGTCATCAGATAATCGCGCGCAAACGCAGTGCTGCTGAGATTTTCCGAGCGCGACTCGATCCACTTGACCGGCCGCCCCAGTACGATCGACGCCACGATCGCGGTCACATAGCCCGGATAGACCCCGACCTTGTTGCCGAAGCCGCCGCCGATATCGGGCGAGATAATGCGGATTTTCGACTCCGGAATCGTCGACAGCAGTCCGACCACGGTGCGCACCACGTGCGGCGCCTGCGACGTGATATACACCGTCAGATCGCCGCGCACCTTGTCGAACGAGGCGACGCAGCCGCAGGTTTCCAGCGGACAAGGATGCACGCGCGGATACAGCATCTCCTGCTTGACGGTCACCTCGGCATGGTCGAATACGCGATCGGTCTTGTCCTTGTCGCCGATATTCCACGTGAAGATGTGATTCGGATGCCGACGAGCGCCATGCGCGCCGGTCGCCTTGTCGCGGATGTCCTCGCGGATCACCGGGGCATCGGGCGCGAGCGCCGCCAACGGATCGATCACCGCCGGCAGCTCTTCGTACTCCACTTCGACGAGTTCGGCCGCATCGGCCGCCACATAGCGGTCGTCGGCGACCACGAAGGCCACCTCCTGGTTCTGGAAGCAGACTTTCTCGTCGGCCAGCACGGCCTGCACGTCGCCGGCGAGCGTGGGCATCCAGTGCAGCTTGAGCGGCTTCAGATCGTCGGCCGTGAGGACTGCATGCACGCCCGGATGCGCGAGCGCGCGCGATTTGTCGATCTTCTTCACTCTGGCATGCGCGTACGGACTACGCACCATGACGCCGAACAGCATGCCCGGCATCTTGATGTCGTCGACGTACGAGCCTTTGCCTTGTATGAGGCGCGGATCTTCGCGGCGCTTGCGGGAGCAGCCCATGCCTTCCAGCGCGGCGAGACGATCGAGATTGGCGTCGAGATTTCCCATGGCGTGTCTCCTGTCGATCGTCAGTGGCTGGCTGCGGATGTCGTCGCCATCAGCGGATGCGACGTTTCCACAGCTTCGCCGCGCAGCTTGCGCGCCGCGTACTGCACTGCTTTCACGATGTTCTGATACCCCGTACAACGGCACAGGTTGCCCGCCATCCAGTAGCGGATCTCTTCCTCGCTCGGCTCAGGGTTCTCCTGCAACAGGCGATACGCCCGCATCAGCATGCCGGGCGTACAGAAGCCGCATTGCAGCGCGTGCTCCTGCATGAAGCCTTCCTGCAGCGCATGCAGCTCACCGCCTTGTGCCAGCCCTTCGACGGTCAGCACCTGGGCGCCTTCGGCCTGCACCGTCAGCATCGTGCAGGACTTGACCGACATGCCGTCGAAATCCACCGTGCACGCGCCGCAATGCGAGGTGTCGCAACCGATATGCGGCCCGGTATGCAGGCATTTTTCGCGTAACGTATGAATCAGCAGCTCGCGCGGCTCGACCACCACATCCGTTTCCTTGCCGTTCAGCGTGAACGACACCATGACCTTTTTGCTCATGCCGTGTTCTCCAGGACTCGTGGTTTCAGTGTGCCGCGCGCGACCAGGCAGTCGCGAGGGCGCGCCGCGTCATTTCGCCCGCCATCGCGGTCTTGTACTCGACGTCGCCGCGCAGATCGGCTGCCGGTGCGCAAATACTCATGACGAGGCGTGCGGCTTCTCCGAGCGCCGCTTCATCCAACGGTTTGCCGCGCAGCGCCTGCTCGGCGGCGCTCGCGCGAAGCGCCGTAGCGGCGACGTTCGTCAGCGCAATGCGTACTTCGCTGACGACTCCGGCGTTCATGCGCAGCGTCACCGCGGTGGCCGCCGTCGCGAAATCGCCGGTTTTGCGCTTCAGCTTGGCGTAGCAATAACCGGTACCCGCCGCAGGTAGCGGAATGCGAATCTCCGTCATAATTTCGTCGGGTTCGAGCAGCGTCGCGTAGGTGCCGGTAAAGAAACCGTCCGCCGGCACCACGCGTTCACCGCGCTCGCTTAGCAGTACAAAGGCCGCATCGAGTACAAGCATCAGGGCCGGATGGTCGTTGCCCGGATCGCCGTGGGCAATGTCGCCGCCCAGCGTGCCGCGATAACGCACCTGCGGATCCGAAATCTGCCGCGCGCCCTCCACCAGCAACGGGCAACGCGTTTGCAGCAGCTCGGACCAGATCAGCTCGTTTTCGGTGGTCATCGCACCGATGCGGATCTGGCCGTCTACCTCGCGAATGCCTTTGAGCTCGCTCAGCTTGCCCAGGTCGATCAGATGCTCCGGTTCGGCAAAGCGCAGCTTCATCATCGGCAACAGACTGTGCCCGCCGGCGAGCAGCTTGGCCGCCCCACCGTGCTGGTTGAGCAGCGCGATCGCTTCCGGCAAACTGCGCGGAGCGTGATAGTCGAATGGACGTGGGATCACACCGGCCTCCTTTATTGTCATCCGCCTGCGAACGGGAGCGTGATGGTCTCCTCATTCCCGTTCGAGCATTTCACAATGCAATGCAGCAATTCAATGCGATTTCCCGAACGGCGGCACACGCGCCTCAACTAGCGGAAAACGTACATGAAAGCGGAGACGGATCAGACGATAACCGAGGTACCGCGGGCGGCCCGCTTCGTCAGGCTCATGCAACAGCCGCTTCACGGCACGCCGCCGCATCGCGAGGCCGCGTTCCCGAATGGCGGGTTTACCTGCGTGAATGGCCCCGAAATTTGCGCGAAAATGGGTAAGGACAGATAGCGGATCCGGTGCGCCCAGGCGCCCGGACACGCCCCATGAGGGCATGGAGACCCGTATGAAACCGCTTGAGCACGCCGTGCCGCCGGCCTCCGAGTCACGTCGCAGCGAGACGTTCCAGCACCGGCTGGAACAGTTCAATCCGGGCATGGTCTGGCTCGACGAGCAAGGCCACGTCACCGCGTTCAACGACGTCGCGCTGCAGATCCTCGGTCCTGCGGGCGAACAGTCGCTTGGCGTCAAGCAGGACAAACTGTTCGGTATCGATGTGGTGCAACTGCACCCGGAGAAGAGCCGCGACAAGCTGCGCTTTTTGCTGCACTCGCGCGATGCGGGCGGCTGCCCCGTCAAATCGCCGCCGCCGGTCGCGATGATGATCAACATCCCTGACCGCATCCTGATGATCAAGGTCTCGAAGATGAGCGGCGCGCACGGCGCGTGCGGCACCTGCATGATTTTCTACGACGTCACCGACCTCACCACGGAGCCGTCCGGGCAGCAAACCGGCGAAACCGGCGCCCCTGGCAGCCCCGCTCCGCCGCCGCGCCGCCTGTTCAAGATTCCTGTGTACCGCGGCAACCGCGTGATCCTGATCGACCTGAAGGACATCGTGCGCTTTCAGGGCGACGGCCACTACACGACGATCGTGACGAAGGACGACCGCTATCTGTCGAATCTGTCGCTGGCGGACCTGGAACTGCGGCTCGACAACAGCACCTACCTGCGGGTGCATCGCAGCCATATCGTGAGCCTGCCCTATGCTCTCGAACTGGTTAAATCGGACGAGAGCGTGAATCTCGTGATGGACGATGCGGAGCAAACCCAGGTTCCGGTCAGCCGCTCGCGGACAGCACACCTCAAGGAACTGCTGGGCGTGGTTTGACGGCGTGGGGTGCCCGGCCGCTCCCCCTCCCGCTGCCGCCCTGACGCGTTCAGCCACCCAACTTTTTCGCCAGTTGCTCGCGTAAGAACGTCGTGAACGCCTGGATCGTGCTCGAGCTTTGCCGGTGCTGCGGATAGACGGCATAGAGCGCCGCGACCCGCGGCAGAAACGGCTCCAGCACGCCGACCAGTTCGCCGCTCCTGAGCGCCGCCGAGACGATGAAATCCGGCAGGCGCGCGATGCCGAGTCCGGCGATGGCCGCATCGCGGATCAACTCGCCGTTGTTCGCGCGCAGCGGTCCACGCACCTCGACCGCCTTGTGCACGCCGTCCACCACGAACTCCCAGCTCGCCGGGCCGCCATGTCCGTACACCAGGCACGCGTGGCGCTCCAGATCGGCCGGCTCGGCCGGCGTGCCGCGCCTACGCAGATACTGCGGGCTGCAACAGGCCACCATCTGCACTTCGGCGAGTTTTTGCGCAATCAGCGTGGAGTCGGCCAGCGTGCCGATGCGGATCGCCATGTCGAAACCTTCGCCGACCACGTCGACCGTACGGTCGCTCAGCTCCATATCGAAGCGCACGTCGGTGTGTTTCCTGAGGAACATGGCCACCAGCGGCGACAGATGCACCATGCCGAACGACATCGGCGCGCTCAGACGCAGCAGTCCATGCGGCGAGCTGCGCCGCAGCGACATGGCCTGCTCCGCCTCTTCCACCTCGCCCAGAATGCGCTTCGCCCGTTCGTAGAACTCCTGGCCGAGTTCGGTGACGGCCAGCTTGCGCGTGTTGCGAATCAGCAGACGCACGCCGAGCGCTTCTTCGAGCGCCATGACGCGCCGGCTGACGAACTGCTTCGACAGCGACAGCCGGTTAGCCGCGCTCGTGAAATTGTGCGCGTCGACCGTGGCGACGAAGATCCGCATGTCATCGAGTTGCATCGCCTTGCTCCTGATTGCCCAGTCTGATTACCAACGACCACTGTCCACTATTAGGTGACAGTGTTTCATATTTTGGAATGATTATAAGCGCATTGATTGACGTAAACTGATGTTCATGGATCACGGACGACAACCTGCCGCCGGATCGCACAATCAAGGAGAAGCAACATGCTCGACATCAGACACGCCAATCAACGCGGCCGCGCGGAGCACGGCTGGCTCAGTTCGCGTCATACGTTTTCCTTCGCCAACTATCACGATCCGAAGCAGAATGGCTTTTCGGACCTGCTGGTGATCAACGACGACCGCGTCGCCCCGGCTCAAGGCTTCGGCAAGCATCCGCACCGTGACATGGAAATCTTTTCGTACGTGCTGGAAGGCGCACTGGAACACAAGGACACCATGGGCACCGGTTCGGTGATCGTGCCCGGCGACATCCAGTTGATGAGCGCAGGCACCGGCGTCGCCCACAGCGAATACAACCATTCGCGCAGCGAGCCTGTGCATTTCCTGCAGATATGGATTGCACCGGCGCTCAAAGGCACGGCGCCGCGTTATCAGCAGAGCCACTTCGGCACAGCGGAAAAGCGTGGTGTACTGCGTCTTGTCATCTCGCCGGACGGCGCGAACGAGTCGCTGGTGGTGCAGCAGGACACGCGGGTTTACGCGGGCCTGTTCGACGGCGACGAAAGTACGCGGCTGGAGCTGGCGGCTGACCGCTATGCGTATGTCCACGTGGCGCGCGGCAGCGTAAACGTGAACGGTGTGGTGCTCGGGGAAGGCGACGGCGCGCGGGTGCGCAACGAACGGGTCTTGACGTTCACGCAAGGCCGGGACGCCGAAGTACTGGTATTCGACCTGCGCAACATCGAGATGTCCGAACTGTGGTCCTGAAAGGAGAAAATCATGCGCTATACCCTGTTTGAAAATCGCAAGGACGAACTGATTCTCGCCGCCCGGATTCTGCTAATGGCGTTGTTCGTACTGTTCGGCTGGTCGAAGCTGACCGGCTTCTCGGGCACCGTGGCCTACATGACACAAACCGGCGCGCCGATGCCGGAGATTTCGGCGGTGATTGCAGTGGTAATGGAATTTGCGGTGGGCATCGCGATCGTGGTGGGTTTCTTTACGCGCCCCCTCGCCGTGCTGCTCGCGCTCTATACGCTCGGCACCGCGCTGATTGCACACCACTACTGGACCATGAGCGGCATGGAGCAGTATATGAACATGATCAACTTCTATAAGAACGTCAGTATTATCGGCGGCTTGCTGTTGTTGGGCGTGACCGGTCCGGGCAAGTATTCGTTTGACCGGCGCTAGAGGCTGTACCGGCGGCACGGGCTTACGTTAAACCGTAGGCCCGTGCTGTGGCTGGTCAACTGGCTGGCAGCATCACGAACTTGAACCAACAAAACCGAACGGCACGACCATATCGAGTCCGTCCTGAACAATTCGTTTCCCGAGCCGCCGACGTTACGCCACCACGTCGGCGGCAATGAGGCGGTTAAGCAACACAGCCAGAATGAAGACACAAAGAAGCCGCAGCTTCCTCAGGATCATCCGAATGTTGTGGCCGGTGCCGCACAGCACCGCGTGCATTGCATCGCCGAGCGCGCCTTTGAGCCAGTTCCTGTCGAGCTTTCCGTCTGTCTTCATGTGGCCGATGGCTGGCTCGATTGCACTTCGCCGTCTGATCATTGCGCGTAGTCCGCGTGTGATGCCGCGTCGCAACCCCGGATGGTAGATCTTCACTCCGTCAACGACGACACCCTTGTCGCCGCGGTCTACGACAGCAGCTTTTCAACGCCGGCTTCGCCCAGGCGCTGACGCCAGCGCGTCAGGCTCGACGGGGCGATCGGTGGTTCAGTCTGCAGGTACGTTTCGCCCGTGAAGACCTGCCAGTACGGGTTCTCCACCCATTGCCAGACGACCTCTTCGTCGGACAGATCGAACGCATGCTGCAAAATCTGCCAGGTTCCTGCAAATCTCGCAACACCATTTCGACCTCAAAGCTCCGACGTAGCTGGCCCTCCGAATTCTTCAGGCTCGACTAATTAGCCCGTGTTAGCGCGGCTCTCTCTCGATTCGGCATATGGGTTATGTGTGACCACGCTAGCAAATCTACGCGGAAAAACATGCGTCTTTGCTTTTCAGCCCTGTCAAGCTTTACAGGATGTATCCACGGTATCCGACGCATATATTGCCTTGGCAGGTGCGCGACCGACGTGCTCGACTGCATCCTTCAAATTCGTAAAAAATGGAGATTCCCATGGCAAATGTACCTCTCACCGGCACATATACCTCGTCGGACAAGAATTTCACATTCAAAATCACGTCCGCCGATCCATCCAATGGCGTCATCGCCGGCGTCTATACCACCAACTATAGCCCGATCGGCGCGTTCACTTCCGAAGGCAACGTCGGACACTATGGCTGGGTGTTCAGCAAGGCCCAAGGCAAGGACGGCGTCGCGCCATTCAACATTAGCTTCGGCGGCAGCCAGCGCCCCGACCAACGTCCCTACAACATTGTCGATAGCTGGAACGGCGCCTATTTGACCAACAACACAATCGTTGCCGAAGGTACGCGTTCCTTCGTCAACAGCGATGGCGTGGTCGAAGTCGGCAGCCTGGGCACGTTGAAGTTCGCACTCGGCTAAGCTGATTTGTCTTGACGTTGGCGGCGGCAAATCATCGCTGCCGCATCGATGGACCGCAACATTAATCGCCCCTATTTATTTCGGCCCTTCTGATCTGGATAGTCGGCCCTGAACAATTCGTTTTGTTGCCGTGATGAAGCTATGCCGCCGACGGCGCAGCGGTTTTGAAGCAGAGCAAGGTGACGAGAATCAGGGCGTAAAAACGCTTCAGCTTGCGCAGGATCATTCGCAGATTGTGGCCAGCGCCGCACAGCACCGCATGAATCGCATCGCCCAACGAACCCTTGAGCCAATTGCGACCGAGTTTGCCGTCGGCCTTTATGTGCCCGATGGCCGGCTCGATCGCGCTGCGCCGCCGGATCATCGCCCGCAGCCCACGCGTGATGCCGCGTCGCAAGCCCGGGTGATAGACCTTTACCCCATCGACGGCGACTCCCTTGTAGCCGCGGTCGACGACAGCAATCTCCGGCTGAACGTCGCTCAGGATCGCCGCCTGCTCCAACGCTTCGGCCAGCGTATGCCCGTCGTACGGATTGCCCGGCATCGAGCGAGCTTCCGACGACCAAACCTTCCTTGTGCGTCGTGGTGATCGACACCTTCACGCCGAATTCGTACGGCTTGCGTGCTTTGCCTTTCGCCAAGCATTCGACTTCCGGCGCATGCAGCGCATACAGCTTGTTTTTGTCCCTCTGCTTCTGCGTGAGAATGCGCTTCGTGCGGCTGATCAGGTCCTCCAACGTCGCTCGACTTTGCTGAGCAACGCGGTCCGTCAGGATTTGCAGAATTCGTGCATCAATATGCCTGCTTCCTGCAAACCCAACAACACCGTTTCGCACTCACACCCTTACTGCACATGCCTCGCAGGATTGTTCAGGGCCGACTATCGAGTGACAGGCCAATCCTGATTTGCGTGTCGGGACTGGTCTGCCCTCCGCGCAAAAATACGCCGGACGGTATAGAACCGCCCACGCGCGGTGACAAGCAGACTACTCGCCGAGGAGGCGTTTCAATTCGTCAAGAAATGAGGCGGTCGTGTAGCCCCATAATTCCGGATCAAAATCTTGCCCGTAATCCCTTTTGAACGCTGAATCCAAATCATCGGGATGTTCATTCATGAACGAATTTATTTCATGAATCATCTCAAGATGACTCTCCCGTGGGCAGTCTCTCTTGTAGCACGAGACGATTTCCGGGATCGTATTTCCCCACAAATCAAAATCCTGATTGAGGTACGCACCAAATAGCTGGTAAATTTTTGGATAACGGCTTGACAGCATGGTTTTTCCCTCATCCAACATAAGCAGTAAGAATGTAGTATGGCATTCCATTATATGTTTGATATTTCAGAACAACTATAACCTCATTCATCCGCGTCAATTTTCCTGTCTCCCTCGTTATTCCATAGCCGACATCACCCGCCACGCGCTGCATCAGTGTGAGGGGGCCACTCCTACCTGAAGACTTCGCCCAGCTCTGGAGTTGTGCCGTATTGGCGCACATTACTTCTGATATCGCCCATTCTGCCCGTTCAAGATTGGTGAATGACGATACTCTTTTCCGATGCGGCTCAAGTCTAAGTCTTTCGCGCAACTGCGCTTCAGTGCGCCCAACGTGCTTTTCGAATGTATGCCCGCCAATCCTGCTCCCGGCACCCGCTTCGTGTTCCATCAGGTTGATGCGGCCCATCACGATCCGCGAAGCCCGCACTGCCTTGATCGAACCGGCAAAACCAAACGGCACGACGATATCGAGCGACAGGCCGATACTGTTCGCCATGTCGGGGCTGGCCTTCATCGCCTCGGCCAGTTTCGCCGTGCCCTGCTGGGTCAGCGTAACGGTATCCTGTCCCGTCCAGACCTGCCGCAGGCCTGCTGCGGCGGTATCCGAGCCATGCACGCCGAACACGACACACCCGGCTTTGCTCGCCATGGTCGGTTCCGGCATCACGCACAGCGCCCCGGCCCCAACCATTTCCAGCACGCCGCCGAGGACCTGCAACCCGCCCCACAGGCGGTTGGAAAGCATTTCGCTGGGGCTGATCGACTTGCGAGCCAGCACGGCCGCCAGTTGCGGCGCACTGAGTACCACGCGCATACCGTCTGAATCCTGCTGATACGACATTCCGAACTCCTCTGTAGTGATCGCGAGCTACCAGGCTAGCAGCCGACTACAGGGGTATGGAATGGGCGATGGATGAATTGCGGCGAGTGGTTGACGGGCGTCAGACTGGGCGAGTTACCAGGCCGCGAGGGTTCTTCCTGGCGGCGATTGCCTATGCGGACGCGGCTCGAGCCGATCCGCCAAAAACATTCACGCCTTGCATCGCTCATGCCGTATGCCGAACAGGTGAATTGCCCCGCTTATTGCCTGTTGTTCGAACCATCGGCGACCCTATTGCGCAACTACGATTTGACTGTGATCCGCGGTAATCCACCTTCATCAGCCAGGATCACCCAGATTCGCGCAAGCAAGCGATCCAGCGCACCAGGATGCGACTTTGCCCGACGCGGAATTACAGTCTGCTTGCCGCTTCACCAGGGGACGGCCATGGATATCGTCAAAATTGCCAGAACAGCAGGGTTGCAGATCCTGCTCGATGCCCGCATTGGCCGGGAAACCTATCACAGCGTCAGCGGTTCGCTCTCTTCGCTGCAGCGCTTCGCCGACGCAGTTTGCGCGGCTGTCGCCGACGAACGGCCTGCATGCCTCGAGCACGCGGAGCAAGGCGAAGCCTGAGCGGATCCCCGGCTGGTGCAACGCGCAGCAGGGAAAGGATGACGCATGCAGAAGGAATTACGTCTTCCTTAGCTTCGCCCGGCGGCAAACTGCGTCAACACTCGCTCGCGAATCGCGGGCTTGATATTCGACTGCTCCATATTGCCGTGATAATGCGCCACCACGCGTGGATTCATGACACGGAACCAAAGAGGCGGCACATACGCGAACATGATCATCGTCGCGTAACCGGACGGCAATTGCGGCGCGCCGTCGAAGTGGCGCAGCGCCTGATACGAACGGGTCGGATTGGCGTGATGATCGGCATGGCGCTGCAACTGATACAGGAACAGGTTCGTGACGATGCGATTGCTGTTCCACGAATGCTCCGGGCGACAGCGCTCATAACGGCCGCTCGGCAGCAGCTTGCGGCCGAGCCCGTAGTGTTCCAGATAGTTGACCACTTCGAGCAGCGAGGCGCCGTACGCGGCCTGAATCAGCAGGAACGGAATCACCACCCGGCCGAACAGCGCAATCATCGCGCCCCACAGCACGGCGGTCATCGCCCAGGCATGCAGTACCTCGTTGCGCCAGCTCCATGGCGATTGCCCGTTGCGCGCGAGCCGCTCCTTCTCCAGCCGCCACGCCGACGCAATGCTGCCGAGCACGGTGCGCGGCAGGAACGCCCAGAACGACTCGCCATATCGGGCACTGGCAGGGTCCGGTGGCGTCGCCACCCGCACATGGTGTCCGCGGTTGTGTTCGACGAAGAAGTGTCCATAGGCAACCGGCGCCAGCGTAACCTTGGCAAGCCAACGCTCGAAGCGGTCGGTCTTGTGACCGAGTTCGTGAGCCGTATTGATCGAGACGCCCGTCGCCGCACCGAGCGACAGCGCAAAGCCGAGATAGTCGTACCAGGCGAGCGCATGCGTTCCGACGATCCAGACCGCGCCGAAGAACGAGGCGTATTCGATGAACGTCGCGAGGTAAACGATGCGCCGGTAGTAGCGCTCCCGTTCGAGCACGGGAACGATCTCCTCGGGCGGGTTGCCCGGGTCGTCGCCGATCAGGTAGTCGAGCACCGGGATAATGCCGAACACGAAGATCGGGCCGAACCACCAGAAGATAGGCCAGCCGGTCTTCAGGGCGAGATTGGCCGCGTGCAGCGGCAACGTAATCGTCAGCGCGCCGAGCAGCCACAGATAGCGCTTGCCGTCGACCCAGCGCTCAGGCGCCGCTTGCGTGGATGCCATTGTCTCCCTCCTTGTTCTAGGGTGCCCGTCGTCCGCATGCGCCGAGGCGCTTGCGGCGAAAGGTCGGGTCCAGCTTTGAGATTTATATGGCCTGGCGAGTCGCTCCGCCAAGCAATCAATCCAGGCATCGGACTCCAAACAAAGCGGCGGCAGCCGCGCCAGCAGCGGCCTGTGTCAAGCGTGTGAATGAAACGCGTGTAATGTGCGCCGGTGTGGCCTGGCAAGCTCCTCGCCACCCGGCGCGGCAGCGGAAAACAACAAAGCCCGCGCAAAGGCGGGCCTCATTGCAATGCAGCAGACAGGGCGCGCTCACGCACGCCGTCCACGAAGTGGGTTCAGCCCTCCGCGAGTGCGGCCTCTTCCTCGACTTCCACTTCATCCTCCGCGCTGTTGCGGATCAGATGATCGAAGGCGCCCAGCGAGGCCTTCGCGCCCTCGCCCACGGCGATGACGATCTGCTTGAACGGCACCGTGGTCACGTCGCCGGCCGCAAACACGCCCGGCACCGAGGTAGCGCCGCGGGCATCGACCACGATCTCGCCATGCTTCGACAGTTCGACCGTGCCCTTCAGCCATTCGGTGTTCGGCACCAGACCGATCTGCACGAACACGCCTTCCAGCTCGACCTGCTTCGTTTCGCCCGAGCGCAAGTCCTTATAAACGAGGCCGTTGACCTTCTTGCCGTCGCCGGTGATCTCGGTGGTCTGCGCCTGGGTCACGATCGTCACGTTGGCGAGGCTGCGCAGCTTGCGTTGCAGCACTTCGTCAGCGCGCAGTTGCGTGCCGAATTCGAACAGCGTGACTTCGCGGACGATGCCGGCCAGATCGATCGCCGCTTCGACGCCCGAATTGCCGCCGCCGACCACTGCAACCCGCTTGCCCTTGAACAGCGGGCCATCGCAGTGCGGGCAGTAGGCGACGCCGTGGTTGCGGTACTCGCGCTCGCCCGGCACGTTGATTTCGCGCCAACGGGCGCCGGTGGCGAGCACGATGGTCTTCGCCTTCAGCACCGCGCCGCTGGCCAGACGCACTTCGTTGATGCGGCCGGGAATCAGCGCTTCGGCGCGCTGCACATCCATGATGTCCACTTCGTAGCTCTTCACGTGCTGTTCGAGCGCCGTGGCGAACTTCGGTCCTTCGGTCTCCTGAACGGAGACGAAATTTTCAATGGCAAGGGTGTCGAGCACCTGGCCGCCAAAGCGTTCCGCGACCACGCCCGTCGAGATGCCCTTGCGCGCCGAGTAAATGGCCGCTGCCGCACCTGCGGGGCCGCCGCCGACGATCAGCACGTCGAATACCAGCTTGTTCGCCAGTTCCTTCGCGGCACGCGCGCCTGCACCGGTGTCGAGCCTGGCGAGAATTTCCTTTACGCCGCTACGGCCCTGGCCGAACACTTCGCCGTTCAGGAACATCGTCGGCACCGCCATGATCTGGCGTGCTTCGACTTCGTTCTGGAACACCGCGCCGTCGATCGCCACGTGGCGGATGCGCGGGTTGATCAAGGCCATCACGTTCAGCGCCTGCACGACTTCCGGGCAGTTCTGGCATGACAGCGAGAAATAGGTTTCAAACTGGTAGTCGCCGTCGAGTTCGCGGATCTGTTCGATCACCGCGTCGTCGAGCTTGACCGGGTGGCCGCCCACCTGCAGCAGCGCCAGCACGAGCGAGGTGAATTCATGTCCCATCGGGATGCCGGCAAAGCGGATGCCGCTTTCCTTGCCGGGTTCGCCGATCGAGAACGACGGCTTGCGCTCGGCGTCGCCGCGCCGCTCGATCACGCTGACGCGTTCCGACAACGATGCGATGTCCTCGAGCAGCGCCCGCAGCTCTTGCGATTTGGCGCCGTCGTCGAGCGAGGCGACGATCTCGATCGGCCGGCTGACCTTTTCCAGGTACGATTTCAACTGAGTCTTGAGATTGGCGTCCAGCATGGCTATTCGAATTCCGTGACGAGGGGTTAGGCTCCGGGCGCCACCACATGGCATGGCGAGGAGTCGTGCGGACCGCCTGCAGCTCGAACTGCACGAGGTGTGAGGCGGTCCGCACGGAGGAGCGCCAGCGAGTGGCGCGTACTGCGACGCAGCGAGGCCAGGCTGAGCTGGCCGCGGGTGCTTAGATCTTGCCGACCAGGTCGAGCGACGGGGTCAGCGTTTCTGCGCCCGGCGTCCACTTGGCGGGGCAAACTTCACCCGGATGCGCCGCGATGTATTGCGCTGCCTGAACCTTGCGCAGCAGTTCGCCGGCGTCGCGGCCAATGCCGTTGTCGTGGATTTCGCACAGCTTGATCTCGCCTTCCGGGTTGATCACGAAGGTGCCGCGCAACGCCATGCCTTCTTCTTCGATCAACACGTCGAAGTTGCGCGAGATGGCCAGCGTCGGATCGGCCAGCATCGGATACTTGATCTTCTGGATCGTGTCCGACGTGTCGTGCCATGCCTTGTGGGTGAAATGCGTATCGGTCGACACGCTGTAGATTTCAACGCCGAGCTTCTTGAATTCGGCATAACGATCGGCCAGGTCGCCCAGTTCGGTCGGGCAGACAAACGTGAAGTCCGCCGGGTAGAACACGAACACGGAC
Source organism: Paraburkholderia sp. SSBN10T (assembly GCF_056619545.1). Taxonomy (NCBI): domain Bacteria; kingdom Pseudomonadati; phylum Pseudomonadota; class Betaproteobacteria; order Burkholderiales; family Burkholderiaceae; genus Paraburkholderia; species Paraburkholderia sp. SSBN10T. The sequence goes on along the minus strand of NZ_JBWQQI010000011.1, from coordinate 150,123 downwards.
CACTTGCCCTTGAGGCTTTCTTCGGTGACGGTCTGGAAGTCGCCGTTGTGGTAGGCGGTTGCCTTGAAAGGTTTGACTTGGCTGTTGATGATCGGCATTTGCTGCGTCCTCTTGGTTACGTGGTGGAGAAAGTGAGGACAGTATGTCTAGAAACGCTTAATAGAAAAAGTTGATTGTTTAAATCGCCATGATTGGGATTGTCTATTTTGCCTCGGAGCCGTAGAACGACCGCCGCAACCGCCTGCGCACTGGCTTCCCGTACAGCCTTTGCCTGAAAAACTGCCGGTCCCGCATGCAGGGTTTGGCCGATTTGAGCAATACTTCGATGTTTGCACCCCGCCCGGACGGTTGTTTCGCAGGTGGTTTCCAACGGTTTCGGCACAGGCTCGGCCATCCATCTGGTCACACGCTTTAGAGGAAGCAGCAACAGCATGAATCGACGCCAACATCAGGACGGACGTCAGCGCGCCCGTGCCCACGCCGCCCTTCAGGCAGAGACGGTCCACCCGCGCGAGGAACAGCGATGACCGGCAGCCAGGCACGCCCCGGCTTTATCGGCTGGTTGCCGTATATCGTCGCGGCGACCTTCTTTATGGAGTACCTCGACACCACGGTGATCGCCACGGCTCTGCCGCAAATGGCGCACTCCTTCGGCGTGGGTCCGAATAGCCTCAGTCTCGGCATGACCGCCTATATGCTGGCGCTGGCGATTTTCATTCCGGTGAGCGGCTGGGTGGCCGACCGCTGCGGTTCGCGCACGGTGTTCTTCAGCGCGATCGCGGTGTTCACCTTGGCCTCCGTGCTGTGCGGGATGTCGCAAAACGTCGCGGAATTCACCGCCGCGCGTCTGCTGCAAGGCATGGGCGGGGCGATGATGGTGCCGGTCGGCCGGCTGATCGTGGTGCGCAGCACCGAAAAGAGCCGCCTGATGCAGGCCATCTCCACCATCACGTGGCCGGCGATTGTCGCGCCGGTGATCGGACCGCCGGTGGGCGGCTTCATCACCACCTACGCGAACTGGCGCTGGATCTTCCTGCTCAATGTGCCGTTCGGCATCGCAGTGATGGCCGCCGTGGTTGCGCTGGTGCCGAACCTGCGCGGCAGCGAACGCCGGCCGCTCGATAGCGTCGGTCTGGTGCTGAGCGGCGCCACCCTCACGTCGATCCTGTACGGCGCGGAACTCGCCAGCCAGCCTGGCGAAAACCCATGGGTGGCAGGCGCCTTCGTGGCAGCGGGGCTGGTGTTCGGCTTTATCGCGTTCCGCCATGCGCAGCGCCATCCGCACCCGTTGATCGACGTGTCGACGCTCAAGATCCCCACCTTCTCGGTGACGGTGGTAACAGGTTCGTTCACGCGCATCGGCATCGGCGCCGTGCCTTATCTGATGCCGCTGCTGTTCCAGATCGGCTTCGGACTGTCTGCGTTCAAGTCTGGGTTGCTGTTGCTGGCGAGCGCACTCGGCAACCTGGGCATGAAGGCGCTGACCACACGCATCCTGCAACGTTACGGCTTCCGGCTGGTGTCGATCGTGGACGTCGCGGTGGCCGGCGTGTTTACGATCGCCTGCGGCCTGCTGACGCCGGAGTCGCCGCTCGCGTGGGTGCTGCTCGTGGTGTTCGTCTACGGCGTGGCGCGCTCGATGCAGTTCTCGACGCTCGCCACCCTCGCCTATGCGGACGTCGCCCAGCCGCAGATGAGCGCGGCCAGCACGCTGTGGAGCGCCGCGGCGCAGATGACGATCGGCCTCGGCATTGCCTTTGGCGCGGTGGCGTTGCGCGGCGCGGCGGTCTTCAATGGCGAGACCTCGGGGCATGTCTTCACGCTGGACGACTTCCGACTCGCCTTCCTCTGCGCCGGGTTGCTGACGCTGGCGTCGATGTGGGGTTACTGGCAGATGGCGCACGATGCCGGTCGGAGCGTCGGCGGCGGGTCGCGGCGTCAGGACGCATCGTGAGTGGGTGAGTAGCGTGGCGCGTCCACCTAACCGGCGGACGGTGCGCCACGCGCTGCGACCTGGTGTGTCGAAGAACCTGGCGTCGCCTCAGCCAACACGCGCCGCGCCTAAGCCTTGCTCAATCAATGGGTCATACGCACGTCGCTTGACGCAAACTGCCGTTTGTGATCCTATTACGCCCATGTTTTCCGCACAGACCCTGCTATCCCTCCTACTACTAGCCCGCTCCACCGGGCTAGGTCTGCTGCTACGCGCTTCCTGCATCTAACGCATCTGAAGCGTCACTGATTCCCCTGCTTTGCTGACCTTGCCCCGGTTGCCAACCGGCGGCCGCGCTTCGTCTCGTTCCTTGTAATCCCGATCGATTCCCTGATGTCTTTTCTGAACCCGCGAGCCCAACATGTTGAAAAATCCCGCTAGCAAATATCGTCCTTTCACTCCGGTCAACTTGCCTGAGCGCACCTGGCCGTCGCGCACCATCACGCGTGCGCCGATCTGGATGAGCACCGATCTGCGCGACGGCAATCAGGCGCTGTTCGAGCCGATGAACGCGCAACGCAAGATGCGCATGTTCAAGACGCTGGTGCAGATCGGCTTCAAGGAAATCGAAGTGGCGTTTCCGTCGGCCTCCGAAACCGACTTCAATTTCGTGCGCGAACTGATCGAGGGCGGCCACATTCCGGATGACGTCACGATAGAAGTGCTGACCCAGGCGCGCGACGATCTGATCGAGCGCACCTTCGAATCGTTGCGCGGCGTACCGCGTGCGATCGTGCATCTGTATAACGCCACCGCGCCGGAATTCCGCAAGATCGTGTTCGGACTCGACCGCAACGGCGTCAAGCAGTTGGCGGTGAATGCGGCGCGCACAATGCAGCGGCTCGTCGACGCCAACCCGGAAACGGCATTCACGCTGCAATACAGCCCGGAGACCTTCACGGCCACTGAACTCGATTTCGCCAAGGAAGTGTGCGACGCCGTGTTCGACGTCTGGCAACCGACGCCCGAACGCAAAGCCATCGTCAACCTGCCGGCCACCGTGGAAGTCGGCACACCGAATTTCTATGCGGATCAGATCGAATGGATGCACCGCAACCTGGCGCGGCGCGACTCGCTGCTGCTCTCGGTTCATCCGCACAACGATCGCGGCACCGCGGTCGCGGCCGCTGAACTGGCGGTGATGGCCGGCGCCGATCGCGTGGAAGGCTGCCTGTTCGGCAACGGCGAGCGCACCGGCAATGTCGACCTCGTCACGCTCGCGCTCAACCTGTACACCCAGGGCGTCGATCCGGGCCTCGACTTCTCGCATATCAACGAAGTCGCCCGCACCGCCGAGGAATGCACGCAATTGCCGGTGCATCCGCGCCATCCGTATGTCGGCGACCTCGTCTTCACCGCATTCTCGGGATCGCACCAGGACGCGATCAAGAAAGGCTTTGCCGTGCAGAAGGATGACGCGCTGTGGGAAATGCCGTATCTGCCGATCGACCCGCGCGATCTGGGCCGCACCTACGATTCGATCATCCGTGTCAACAGCCAGTCGGGCAAAGGCGGCATCGCCTATCTGCTCGAGCAGACCCATGGCGTGGTGCTGCCGCGTCGTCTGCAGGTCGACTTCAGCTCGGCGGTCCAGCAACTGACCGACGACAGCGGCCAGGAAGTCACCGCTCAACAGATCTGGGAAGTGTTCCAGGACGAATATGTGCGCAGCGAGGCGCCGCTGCGCTACATCGGCCATACGCTGTCGGAAGAGGCGGGACGCGAACGCATCAAGCTGACGGTGGACATCCGCGGCGAGCGCACCGTGCTGGCCGGCGAAGGCAATGGCCCGCTCGATGCGCTGATGCACGCGCTGCGTACGCCAGTGCGAATCCAGCATTACGAGGAACGCGCGCTCACGCAAGGCGCCGACGCCAAGGCGATTGCGATTGCCGAGATGGCCGGCGCGCAGGTAGTGGGCAGCGCGTTCGGCGTGGGCATCGATGCGAATCTGATTACCGCCTCGATCCGCGCGGTGATTAGCGGGATCAACCGGGCTTACGCGCGCTCCGATGCCGACGCCCAAGCGCATTTCTTCGACGCCGTGCTGCATGAGGTGGGACGCGCTGCATGAGGTGGGGCATGAGGCGGGACGTGCCCGTCAGCGCGGCAAGGCGCTGACGGGTTGGCATCAATCAAAGATACGGTTGTTCCCGCATCCACTTCGTCATGATCCATTTTTCGCCACCCAGCACCGGCGCGCCGCCGTGCAGGGTGAGCGGATCGAGTTGCCGCCGGCCGTTCAGGTAGCGGAAGTACACCGCGCCGCCCTGCCTGCCGGCGACCGACAGGCCGGCGTCCGGAAAGATCGTTTCGCCGCCGTCCGCCACGTCGTTGAGGTAGACGATCAGGGTCGCCACCCGCTGGCCGCCGCGCGCCGTGTGAACCGCACTGCCTGGCTGGTCCGGCGGAAAGTAGTCGAAATGCGGCCGGTATTCGCCGCGCGTGTTGTAGTGAAGGATCTGCAGGCCTTCGCCGTTCTCCACCGGCCAGTTCATCAGGCTGGCAATGCGCTGATCGAGCCGCTCGATCAAGGCGTCCTCACCGCGCTGAAACCAGATGCCCTCACTCGTGCGGTTGCGGATCACGTCCTCCTGGCCGGTCTCCGGATCGACGATGGTGGAACGCCTGAGTCGGTGCCGCGAACGCTCGATCAGCTCGCCGCACTCGTCCGGCGAAAGCACGTCGCCGAACACGATCACTTGTGGCCGCTCACAGCGCAGCAGCACTTTCACGTCACGATCGAACGCGTGAATCAGGTTGCCGCGCGCCACCGGCGCGGCGTCGTACTGATAAGCGCCGGGGGCGGGTTTGACGACGCTGGCTTGCACGCCGGCGTGTGCGTGGAGCACGTCTGGCGCCCCTGCATGACCGGCATTTGCCGCGGTATCGGCCATCACCGCAGGCTGGCCCGTCAAAGCGCTGACCGCGTGCTGCACCGCAGCGCTCGCGGAGAGCGAGTCGAAACCGGCCCGCACCATGGCGTCCACCATCGAATCCACGGTACAGCCACGCTTCACATTGGTGGCCAGCCAATCCTCCCAGGCCGCATCGACGACAGGCATCGTTGCTCGTCCTTTTGGTGTTGATGGTTGTTGACACGCATTGACACGCTTCGGCGCGCGGCAAGCCGGTAGCGGCTCAGGCTAGGCGCTCACGCTGACGAAATACTGCATCACCGGGCAGGCCTCGTGCAAGCGGGCCCGACGGTCAACGCCCGCAGCCGATGCTCAGGCGCGCTTCGCCCGATAAGCGTCGAGGCCTTTGCGAGCCTGCGCGCGAATCGCACGCTGAACCGCCTGCGTCCATCCGAGCAAGACGCCCTTGAAGCCCAAAGCCTGGCCCGACCAGCGCCACAGATCGAAGCTGTCGCGATGCTCGGCGATGCGTCCGTCGCGAAACACGAACTGCGCCTGAATCCGGTTGACCACCGTGCGGCCCGTCTGACTGAACAGATAGCGCGCGACCCAATGCGCGCTGCCGGTGCGCTCGTTGGCATCGACTGCGTCGAAGGTCAGCGAAAATTCCTGAGCGCGTTCCACCAGCATGCGCCACATGTCGCGCGCCTGCTCGCCGCGCAGCTCGCCGAAAACCGGATCGCTGAAGACGACGTCGTCGGTGTAGCACGCGCCCATTGCTTCGGCGTCGCGCTTCTGGAAGGCTGTGTAGAAGCGTGCGATCAACTCGGTGTTGGGATGACTCATCGTTAGTGTGGGTCTCGTTGTGAGCGGATTGGAGTCTGGAGCGGGCGTCTTCGCGACGCAGGCGCCGCGAGAGCCGCGGGTCGATCTAGCGTGTCGCAATCGCGGCGGCTGCGCCCGCCATCACCGCCGCGCTTGTGCGGTTGGCGATCCGGGTGGCCCGCCGCCCCGACAGCAACCTTCTCGCACGCACGGCAAGCAGCGCCCACGCCAGGTCGACCGCGATCAAGACTGTCAGCGCCGTCAAGGTCAGCTCGAGCCATGCGGCGACCCCGACGCGCGACAGATCGATCAACGTGGGCAACAGCGCCAGATAGAACACCATGATCTTGGGGTTGCTGGCACTGACCGTCAGACCGGCCACGAACATGCGCAGCGGCGACTGACCGCTCGGCAGGCGCCCTTCTTCGTCACCGGCGGGAGCGAACCACATTTTCCAGGCGAGGAACAGCAGATAGGCGACGCCGGCGAACTTCAGGCACACGAATACCACTCCGAACGTGCGGGCAATCACACTGAGCCCCGCCACCGCGCAGGTCAGCCACGCCACCTCGCCGATCCACATCGCTGCGAGAAACGGCAACACGTCACGCAAGCCGTGAGTCAACACGCGGGACACCAGGGCTGCGATCCCCGGGCCCGGTGACGCAGCAGCCACGCCCAGGGCGAGCGCGAATACCAGCAAGGCGGAAAGTGCCATCGACCGTCTCCTTATCAGCGATTCATTCTTGATGCCAGCGGCAGCGCAACTGCAAATGACGCATTCTGCCATTCAAACCTGCGGCCTGGGCGCCGCTGCCGTTTCTTCCCAAAGCGTTGCATCCGGCGGAAGTCCCCTTGCGTATATGCCGTCAACGCAGCGCAATGGTGCGTTGCGCCTTGGGGAGAGCACCATGAAACGTATGATCTATGTTGCCTTGACCGCCTTGTCGCTGTCCGCGAGCGCGTATGCCGCCAGCGAAACCGTCATGGTGGGCGGACAAGCCATGTATCCGGGCAAAGATATCGTCGACAACGCGGTCAATTCCGCGGACCACACGACGCTGGTCGCAGCCGTCAAGGCAGCCGGCCTCGTGGATACGCTGAAAAGCGCCGGACCTTTCACCGTGTTTGCGCCGACCAATGAGGCGTTTGCGGCACTCCCGCCGGGCACGGTCGACAACCTCGTGAAGCCGGAAAACAAGGCTATGTTGACGAGCATCCTGACTTACCACGTGATTCCGGGACGCTACGATTTCCGCAGACTCGATGCGGCGATCAGGGAAGGCGGTGGCAAGGCAGCGCTTAAGACCGTCAACGGCGAAATGCTGACGTTCTCTGAGAACGGCCCGCATAACATCGTCGTCACCGACGAAGGCGGCCATACCGCCGATATCTCGACCTATGACGTCTACCAGAGCAATGGCGTCATCATGGTCGTCGACAAGGTGCTGTTGCCGAAGTAAACGGCCGGCGCATCGTACGGACTGCAGGGGGACTTTCTCGTCGGAGAACACCCTGTTGTCCGCCTCGCTTTCGCAGCACCGCGCGCGTGTCGGCGTCGGCGCCGACGTCACGCAGCCCGCTATGGCCCGCCCCGCTCCCTCCTTTCCCGGCTCGCAAAGACGCACTGCCGCCCGCACGGCTACAGCCGTGCTGCGCATGCTTGTCGCTATATTCGATGGTATATTGCGCTACTGAGAACGATGGTGGCAGCCTCGACATCATCCGGCGACCGTGGCCGGCGGGGCGTGACACTGGAACCGGATTCGAGGTCGTCATGCAAGCTCCCCCGTTTCGCCTCGCTCGCCCGCTGGATGCCCGCGTCAATGAAAGCACCGGCGGCCGTCAGCACGCGCCCGATGCCTGCTGCGCCGGCCCGTCCCCGGTGCAACTCGCCGGCACGCGGCGCCGCACGCGTCTCGCGGAACTGGACTCGCATCTGCACTGCTCGATCATCGGCACGTGCCTGAGCACTCACGAGTTGCGCAAGCTGGTTCCCAGATTCACCGAACTGGATCGCCAACGCGCCAGCGATCTCGAGATTCACCATGCGGCCGTCGAACTCGCGATTGCCGGCGGCGCGGGCGGCAAGGCGCTGCATAAGGCGCTCGACGAACGCTACGCCGGCGCGATCCGCCGTTTCGATCAGGCGCACGACGAACAGGCGCTGCTGACGCTATGGAACGAGGCGCTCAGGAACGGCGATATTCCGCCGGCTTACTGGGCGCTGATGACCCATCCGTACGCGACGATGCCGGTGCGTCAGGCGGCCTTCGGCGAACTGCATATGCTGTCGCACCTGGTGGGCGCCGCCAATCGCGCGGATATTCGCCGGCTAGTGGCGCTTGAAGAGGAAAATGCCGCGCTGCGCGACAAGGTCGAGCGGCAACAGAGCCGGCTGCATGAAATCAGCACGCAGCGCGATGCGGCCATTGCGCAATTGACCGAACAGGTCGTCAAACTGACTGTCCAGGCTGAGCGCCAGCCATCCGCCGACACGGCAAGTCTGGCGGAAGAAGTCAAAACGCTGCAGGACAAACTCAAGGAAGCCGAGCAGCGCCTTGCGCTCCACACCAGCCGTCGCGAAGCGGCGGAGCAGCGTGCGCTGCAGGATCAGGGCACCGCACAGGCGCTGCGCGAGAGCCGCGATCAGGCGCTGGCGTTGCTGAAAGTCGTGCAGTCGGAATGCCACGCGCTGGAACGGGCGACGCTCGACGCACTCGACCAGCCGGACGCGCGCCGCGCGGGACTGGCTGGCGTCGAGGGCAAGCGGGTCGTGTACGTCGGCGGGCGGCCCGGTTCGAACGCGGCGCTCAGGGCATTGGTGAGTTCGGCGGGCGGCGAGCTGATCGTGCACGACGGCGGCCTGGAAGATCGCAAGGGCTTGCTCGCGGCAGCGTTACCGGGCGCCGACCTCGTGGTGTTTCCGGTGGACTGCATCGATCACGATTCGATGAGCACGCTCAAGCGCGTGTGCGAGCGTCATCAGGTGGACTATCACCCGCTGCGAACGGCGAGCGTGGCCAGTTTCATCGATTTGATCGCGCGCCTACAGGCCGATCCGGGCGCTTCGCAAAACACCGTGCCCAGCGCACGGCCGCCGTCGGCGTTTTGCCTGCGTCATGGCTGAGGCGCGTTGGCCCGGCTTCGCCGCTTGAGGCGCCTCAGGCCCGCATCAGCCGGATCAATGCGGCAATCTGGCCGGCACAGGCTTTTTCGGCTTGCGCCTCCACGTCGCGATAGAGGCGCACGATGTTCTCGCCGACCGGCGTGAGCACGCAACCGCCGCCGCTTTGCCCGCCCTGCTCGGAAACGGTCGCGGGCGACTTGAGCGACTGATTCAGTTCGTCGATCAGCAACCACGCGCGCCGGTACGACATATCGAGGCTGCGGGCCGCGGCTGAAATCGAGCCATGCTCGCGCACTGCTTCGAGCAATTCGACCTTGCCCGGTCCGAGCGCAACGGTGCCATCCTTGCGGATACGCATCCGGAAGCGCACTTCCGGCCGCGCTTTGCCGCGGGCGGCGGTGGGCGCTTTCGTAGCGGCTTGACTGCCGGCCTTGGCGCCGGCTTTGGCGGCGGTTCTTTTCGCCGGGACAGGTTTGATTTTCGCGGATTCGGCCATGCGCGAAAGCATACACGAAGCGGGTTGCGAGGCAATACCCGAGGAATGCCCGCCCCTCCGTACAGATTCGCAATCGCCCTAGGGTGCGTGCGGAAAGCAAAACCCGTAGTCTTCGCAACCGGGACAACCGGGCGCAGGACCGGGCTCACGCCCAAGCGAGAAGGCCAGTTGCCGGGCCAGAAACTTCTTCCAGCGCAGATTCTCGACGTTGAGCGCGGCCAGAGACGGGAAGTACCGCTCCAGCATCGCTGAGACTTCGTCGCGCCCAGTCAGTCCCAGGTCGCGCCATAGATGATCGGGCCGCAGGCACGCGTGCGCGATGATCGTGGCGAGACACAGGGCATCTGCGCCGCTTACCGCCGGATCGGCATACTGCAGCAGCAAAGTGCGCAGGGCCGAGACGAACTCGACATGCTCGTGGGTGCTCAGGCTTATCGCAGCAGCGTCGACTGGATGAGTTGCGCCGGTTACGCCAGCCGCGCCTGTTGAGCCGCCTGAAAGCGGTACCCCTGCAAAGTGCCGGCTGACGAGCGCAACCCATTGCGCCTGAGACAGCCCGAGCAACGCGCGCTCTCCGCGCACCTCACGCGCCGCGATCAGTTTCGCAAACAGATGCGTATCGAAAGAACGAGGATCGACGGCCATCTCCAACCAATGGCCGGTCCGGATCGCGCAAGCCTCCGCGAGGTCAGGCGTATGACCAGGCGCACGGGGCGGGAATGCCGGTGAACTGGAGAACGTGTCGTCAGGCATGGTATGAGCATCACGCAGCGATTGACCCATGGTACGACGAGCGCCCCGCTAGTGCGCATGCAGCCGCCAAAATCCGCTTGAACCCACGCGCAGCTTTCTGCCGCATTACAACGGCCGCAATACCTGCACATCGATCCGCGCCAGACGCTTGACGTGCCGCGGCGGCGCCATGATGTCCGCGCCGGAAAACAGAATCGGCGCGCCGTCTTCGACACTCAGCGGCTCGCCGTCGCACTCGTAGGCGATCAGCGCACTTTCGCCCACCGGCGTATTGAACAACTCGTGCCAGGAAAAGGTCACGGCGTAGCCGTCATGCGCTGCGGCAACGAACACCATCCGTTTGAAATCGCCGGGCGACTCGTTACGCAAGCCGGCTTCGGCGATGAGACCGGTCAGACGCACGCCTCGATAGCGGCCGACGCGCCGAATATAACGATTGGTCGTAAAACAGCGCAGGTCGAACGGCGTGGCCAGCACGCTTTCGTAGGCTCTGAGCTGGTCAAGCGACAACGACAGCGGCCGCAGAACATGGCCACTGAGGATGAAATCGCTGGCGAGCGCCGGCTCGTGCGCAAGCGCTGCGCTCAGGTTCATCGATTCCATGCTGGCGAATCCTCCGGCAACGAATATGGTTCGCGGCACAGGGCGTGCCGCATCGTGCGGCACACTGATTACGCCGCGCTATATATTCACATATATTACGGCCCTCCCGGGCCGCTGAGGCAAGAGGCCGCGCGGCATATGCGACATATGGCCCGATGTATACCCGCGAAGCCATCGGAGCGCCCCACTGGGCGTGATCGCGTCGTAATATATCGGTCTTTATAACGCTACGGGAAACGGCATGATTCGCAAGCTGCTTGCATCTCTCACAGTGGTCACCGGCATGGTGGCCGCTACCCCCGGCTTCGCCCAGGACAGCACCGTGAACGTGCTCTACGCCGGGTCGCTCGTCAACCTGATGGAGCGCAGCGTCGGGCCCGCCTTCGAGAAAGCCACCGGCCTGCAGTTCCGCGGCTACGCGGCAGGTTCGAACAAGATCGCCAACGAAATCAAGGGCAAGCTGCGCCGCGGTGACGTGTTCATCAGCGCGAGTCCGAAGGTCAACCAGAGCCTGATGGGCGCCGAAAACGGCGATCACGTGAGCTGGTATGTCAACTTCGCCGAGTCGCCGCTGATGATCGGCTACAACCCGAAGAGCAGGTTCGCCGCCGACTTCAAGACGAAGCGCTGGGACCAGGTGCTGCAGGAGCCGGGCATCCGGATCGGCCGCACCGATCCGAAGCTCGATCCGAAGGGCGCCTTTACGGTCGAGATGATGACGAGAGCGGCCGAGCTTTACCACCAGCCCGACCTTGTCGAGAAAACGCTCGGTGCGCCGGATAATCCAGCCCAGGTGCTGCCGGAGGAAACCCTGGTCGGCCGCTTGCAATCGGGCCAGCTCGACGCCGGCTTCTTCTATTCCACCGAGACCTCCGATCTGAAGATCCCAGCGCTGCAGCCCGCACCCGAATTGAAGGCCAAGGCCAGCTACACGCTGACCATCCTGAGCGACGCGCCGAATAGCACCGGCGCAACCCGCTTCGTGGATTTCCTGCTGAGCGCAGAAGGCCGCGCCCTGCTCAAGGAGCACGGCGTCGACGTGATCAGGCCGGCCGTCACCGGCAATGGCCAGGCTGTTCCGCCGTCGGTGCAGGCAGTGATCGACGCAGCTCAATAAGCCGATGAAGCGTATCGCGGCCCGGCCGCTTTTCTGGCTGGCTGCGCTGCTCGCCGCGTATCTGTGCGCGCCGTTCGTTGCCAGCGTGCCGCAACTCGGCGCGGCCGACTGGGCCAATGTCGACTGGCACGCCATGTGGTCGGCGGTGGCCGTCTCGGCGGCGAGCGCGAGCGTCGCCGCGCTTGTCATCCTGATTGGCGGCGTGCCGCTCGGCTATTTTCTGGCGCGCTCCAATTCGCGCAAGGTGGCCCTGCTCGGCTTCGTCGTGCAGTTGCCGCTCGCGCTGCCCCCGCTCACGAGCGGCGTGCTGCTGCTGTTTCTGCTCGGACCGTATAGCTGGGTGGGCCAGTTGACCGGCGGCGCCTTGACCGATTCGTTCGCCGGCATCGTGCTGGCCGAAACGTTTGTCGCGGCGCCGTTTCTGATTATCGCGGCGAAATCCGCGTTCACCGCCGTCGATCCGGTCTTCGACGACGTCGCCGCCACCCTCGGTCATCATGCCGGTAGCCGCTTCTTTCGCGTCAGCCTGCCGGTCGCCTGGCCGGCGATCCGCGCCGGGCTCGCGCTGGCCTGGTTGCGTGCCTTCGGCGAGTTCGGCGCCACGGTGATGGTCGCGTACCACCCCTACTCACTGCCGGTCTACACCTATGTTGTGTTCGGCGGCCAGGGCCTGCCAGCGATGATGCCGTTGCTGCTGCCCACGCTCGCCATCGCAATTGTGTGCGCCGCGCTGTCGATCTACAGCCGCCGCTCGACGGGCGCGACCCCGCCACTCGAAAACGGCGAGGACGCGGCCTACCCGCCCGTCGGCCCGCCGGCCGTGACAGACGCGGAACCGCTTCGCCTCGCGTTCCGGCTGACCCGCCGGCTGGGCACATTCGACCTCGACATTGCCTGGACGCCGGCTACCCGGCGCCTCGCGATCATCGGCCCATCGGGTTCCGGCAAATCGCTGGCGCTGCGGCTGATCGCCGGGCTCGAGCGTAACGAGCACGGCACGGTGCGGCTGGGCGCAGCGGATCTGGAGGCCTTGCCGCCGGAGCGCCGGCAGATCGGCTACATGCCGCAGGACTACGGACTGTTCCCGCATATGACGGTGGCCCAGCAACTGGCCTTCCCCGTCGATGCGGATGCCGCCAGCGCACGCTACTGGCTCGAACATCTCGGCCTCGCGGCGCTGGTCGGGCGCCTGCCGCATCAACTGTCGTTCGGTCAGCGTCAGCGGGTTGCGCTGGCGCGGGCGCTGACGCGCCATAGCCAGCTTCTGCTGTTCGACGAGCCGTTCGCCGCGCTCGACACGCCGCGCCGCCGTCGTTTGCAGCAGTCGCTGCGAGCCTTGCAAGGCGAGATTGCAGCGGTGACGATCATCGTGACGCACGATCCCGACGAAGCCGCGCTGCTGGCCGCCGAAGTGTTGGTTATCGAACAGGGACGCGTGTTGCAGGCCGGCCCGATCGACACGGTCTACGAGCAGCCCGCGACGATGCGCGTGGCCGAATTGCTCGGTCTGCACAATGTGGGCGAAGGGGTCATGCGCGACCAGGGGCTGCTTGAAACCGGCGCCGGCTTGCGGATCAAGACGGCGTCGAATTCGCTCGCAGCGGGCCAGCGGGTGATGTGGCGGGTGTCGTCGCACGCGCTCGCGGCAGCGCCCGACGGCCCGTACTTAGGCACGATCGACGCCATCGAACTGCGCCGCGGCGAGCGTTATATTCGCGTGGAAATAGCCGGCGCGCATTTCGATCTTGCCAGCGAGGATACGCGCCTGCGCCAGGGCACCCAACACCGCTTTGCGATCGCCTCAGCGGGCGTCTCGGTGTGGCCGGCGCAAGCGGCGCACGCCTGATCGAATCCGCGCTCACCCCGGCAAGCCTGCAAGCCGGTATGCCGGCACGGGGACGCCGGACCGGCCGCACTAAGGGCCGGTCACGGCGTGTTTACGACTGAATCAATGCGACTGACTCAATACGGGCTCAACTTGCCTGAGGCGCCGGACAGAACAGTTCGCCGTGCTTGGCCAGATAGGCCCGCGCACCGCTGCGATCGGTCGCGTCGAACAGCACCACGCCGCCATTCGAGACAACCGCGAGAGTCGCGCCGTCCGGCGTATAGCGCAGCGCCTGCGGATTGTCGCCGGCTGCGTAGCCGCCACTGACCTTGCCGCTGTCACGCGCGACCGTCGCCACCACACCGTCTTGCGCCAGCGAGACCGCCAGCGTGCTGCCGTCCGGGCTCAGCACGAAATGGTAAGCGGTCGGCGTGGCGCAGAAATGCAGCGTATTGGCAGGCTTGAGAGTCTGCGCGTCGTATTCGACGATGCCATCGCGCGCCAGCACCAGCAGATTGCCGCTATGCGGATCGACCTGAACATCGAGTGCGCCGGGCGCGTCGATGCTGCCGGCCAGTCTGCGATTCAGCGTATTGAACGCCTCGACCGTGCCCGCCACGCCGTTCGTGACGAACAGACGCTTGCCGTCCGGCGACAGCACCATGCCGACCGGACGCCCGAACGGCTGGTCATGCGCATCGCCGCCCTTCAGCACGAAGCGGCCGAGCGGACGGCCGTTGGCGGTCTCGAACACCGACACCGTGTTCGACACGACATTCATCACATAGGCGCGGCGGCCATCCGGCGAGAGCACGACGTTTTGCGGAAAGCGCTGTGCCCGCACCGTGCGCACGATGCGTCCTTTCTCCAGATCCACGAACGCCAGCGCATCGGGACGCAGCGAGCTGACATACGCGCGCCGGCCGTTCGCATCCACCGCGACGCCCACCGCACCGACGCCGCGGCAGAAGTTGTCCGGGCAGTCGTCCGAGGTCTTGATCGGTGCGTGACCGTCGATCGTTTTGGTCACACTGCGGTTCGCCAGATCCACCACGGCCAGCGTGTTGTCGCCGTTGCTGGTCGCGTACAGCCACTTGCTGTCGGCGCTGATATCGAGACCCTCCGGCGCGTTGCCGACCGGGATCACCGTGCCCTTCGCCAGTTCGCCGACCGGGACGGCAGCGGCTTTTGCCGCGGCGTCGTTAGCGGCGTCATTGGCGGTGCTGCATGCAGCCAACGCCACGCACGCGGCCACCACCGCGGCCAGATGACGCAAACCCGGCAAAGCGGACTGCCCCTGGACTTCAGGATGATTAAAACGATCACGCCAACCCATCGCTGCTCCTTGTTTAAAACTCAATGAAATAATCGAATCACGCCTGAGGCACCGCCCCGTCCGTAATGGCAAGCGAATATGCGTGAGGAAAACGCAATTGCGCCGCATTTGCGCGAATTTCCCGAACCCGGCCGGCAGCGCGAAAACACCTATTGATTCACACAGTGCATGGCCGCTCGATCCCGCATCCACCCGCACAGCGCAAACCAGCGAAAAAAGGCCATGCCGCGAACGTCGCCTGCCCGTTCGCGCGATGGCCAGATATCGTTTTATCTGAAGCTGAACAATGACGATTTCACTACAGCTCGATGAAATCTCAGATTCATGTGAATTGCATAAGCTTTATGTTCCGCTCATATTCGCGGTTGAGCGGATTCTAAATGAGTGCGGCCGGCCATGTATAGTATTTATTGGATTGACTGTGCCCTTTGACATTCAGAGCGATTGGTCAAGCGGTCCGCTTCGGATAGACCGCATAAAGCGGCATAATTTGCAAATAATAAGCCGGCGGAAGGGTCAAATTTGCCGATGCCGGCTTCGTCCTGCCCGGTTCCGATTCGATATGTGTGGTGCGATATCGCGACAAAGCCGATCAATCGCCTGCCAGCGCACGGCGTAACGCTTCGAGAAACCGCAGATACGCGGTCGCACCCGGATCGGGGTGACCGATACTTCGCTCTTGCACCCAGGCCGCCCGACCCTTCTGTGACTGCAACTCTGCGGTCGCCGCGATCCTCTCGCGCGCTGTATCGATCATCAAGGCAAGCAGCACATCCGGCGCCCCCTCCGACTCCTCGAGCACATCCAGACCAGGCACCAGCGCATCGAGCACGGTCTTGTCCCCGACCTTGCTCTTGCCACGTTCAATGATGCGCGCTGCCACCGCACGACCGATAGCCAGCGCCTCATCCTTGCCAACTGAAGCCTTGCCTGACATCGGCTTTGCGGCGGCGAGCAGACCGCCGCCGATCAGCGCGGCAAACGTCGACGGATTTGCAGTCGAAAAGGCCTTGCCGGCAGCAAGCAGGATCTCATTGAGCGCGGCGTCCGCGGGCAAGGCCGCGAGGGCTGCAACGACCGCCGTCGAGCCGGCTTGCACCGTGATGCCGAGATCGCCATCGCCCAATGCCGCATCGAGTTCGCGAAGCTCCTCTGCGTGCGCGGGAAGCGACGATAGCGCACGACTCAGCACAACGCGCAATTCGCTGCAGGAAACACTCATGCCATTCTCCTTTCGGATCGGGTCGGATAGGCTTCAGGCTGCGGACCATTCGTGAAAAAGGGGCGAACGCGCGGGCGCGGCGAGCAGTGCTTCGAGTTCGTCGTCCAGCAGCAACACCGTGATCGACGCCCCCGCCATCTCCAGACTCGTCACATACTCGCCGACATACGAGCGTGCAATCGTCAGCCCCCGCTCCGCGATCGCCGCTGCCGTGCGCCGGTACAGCAGATACAGTTCTTCAAGTGGCGTCGCGCCCAACCCGTTGACCAGCACCGCCACGCGCGAGCCCTTCGGCGCGGCGAGATCGCGCAGAATCTCACCGCACAGCCGGTCGGCGATCGCGTCAGCCGTTTCGAGTGGTCCGCGATGCGTGCCGGGCTCGCCATGAATGCCAATGCCGATTTCCATCTCGCCATCGGGCAACGTGAAGGTCGGCTTGCCGGCGGCGGGCAGGATCGTCGGCGACAGACCGACGCCCATCGTGCGACATTGCGCGTTGGCCTTCGCTGTGATCCGCGCCACGTCGTCGAGCGAGTCGCCGCGCTCCGCCGCCGCACCCGCGCATTTGAACGCGAACACCATCCCGGCAACGCCGCGACGCTCACTCGCGCGCTCGGGCGGCGCCGACGCCACATCGTCGGTCAGCAGTACGGTCCTGATGTCGATGCCTTCCGGTTCCGCAAGATCGGCGGCCAGGTCGAAATTGAACACGTCGCCACCGTAATTGCCGTACACGTAGAGTACGCCGGCACCGCCGTTCACCGCCCTGGTCGCTTCGAAAATCTGTTCTGACGACGGCGACGAAAACACGTTGCCCACCGCCACGCCACTGCACAGTCCCTCGCCGACATAGCCGAGAAAACCGGGCATATGCCCCGACCCACCACCCGTCACGATGCCGACGCGGCCCGGCTTCGGCGCATCCGCTCGCACCAGCGCGCGACGATCGGCGGTGGCAGCCTTGATCCAGCCCGGATGAGCGATCAGCAGCGAATCAATCACTTCGTCGACGAACTGGTCCGGCTGATTGATGATTTTTTTCACGCAAATCTCCTTGAATGGTCCGACACGGGTGCTCAGTTCTTGCGACGCTGGCTGAGCGCATCGAGCATCACTGCCGCGAAAATCACGCCGCCCTGAATGAACTGGGTCCAGAAAGGATTCACGCCGAGCAGCGACAACCCGACGTTGATCACACCGATCAGCACCACGCCGATAAATGTGCCGACGATCGAACCGCGTCCACCGGCCAGCGACGTGCCGCCTATCACGATGCCCGCGATCACCTGCAATTCAAGCCCGTTCGCCGCCGACGGCAACGCCGAATTCAGGCGTCCCGCAAGCACGATGCCGGCAATCGCCGCCGTCACGCCGGCCAGCGTATAGGTCAGGAAGATCACGCGATGCACGGGAATGCCCGCAAGACGAGCCGCCTCCTTGTTGCCGCCGACCGCGAACACCTGATGACCGAACGTGGTCTTGCGCAGCAGTACATGGCCAATCAGAAACACAATCAGCATGACGATCATCGGCGCGGGCAACCCGGCCACTGACTTCGCGCCAAACGCGGTGAACGCATTGGGGAAATCGAACTTCGTGCGGCCGTCGGAAATGGCGAGTGTGAGGCCACGCGCCATCGCCATCATCGCGAGTGTCACGATGAACGGCACAAGCCGTAACCACGCTACCGAAATCCCGTTTAGCGCGCCGACGCCCGCGCCGACCGCAATTGCAATCGCGAGACCGGCAAGACCGAGCCCAAGGTTGTCGGGCGTCGAACCCGCCATCAGCGCCGCGGCGACCATGCCGCTCAAAGCCACCAGCGAGCCGACCGACAGATCGATGCCGGACGTGATGATCACGAACGTGCCGCCGACCGCCGCAATCCCCACCACCGACACCTGCACCATGATGTTGGTCAGTGTGCTGGTGGTGAGGAATTCCGGCGACGCGATCGACAGCACCACGCAAATGATCACCAGCGCGGCGAACAGCGGTCCGATGCCGCTGCGCAACTGTCGTATCACGCGGCTCGAAAGCGCGTCAGGACCGGTCGGTTTTGCTGCCGTCGAAGTCATACGCCTACTCCTGTCGTCGCCCATTGAATGACCGTTTCCGAGTCCGCCTTATCGCGCGGCAGTTCGGTGACGATCCTGCCGCGATGCATCACGAGAACGCGATCCGACATGCCCAGCAACTCCGGCAACTCCGAACTCACCATGACGACCGCTGCGCCCGCCCGCGCCATCGACACCATATGCGCATAGATTTCCGTCTTCGCGCCAACATCGATGCCGCGCGTCGGCTCGTCGAGCATGATCACGGCCGGTTGCGTCGCGGCCGCGCGGCCGAGAATCACCTTCTGCTGATTGCCGCCGGACAGATTGCCGGTGATCTGCAGCACCGACTGTGCGCGCACCGCGAAGCGCGTACTGGCATCCTGTGCGAGCTTGCGCTTTCTCGCGTTGCGCACGAAACCACCGGCCGCCAGTGCTTTCAGACTCGACAGCGCGATGTTTTCCTCGATGCTCGCGTCGAGGACCAGACCTTCGAGCTTGCGGTCCTCCGCCGTGTAGACGAGGCCGTGGCGCATGCCTTCGTTCGGAGAACGAAGCACGACTTTGCGGCCACGTATCCAGATTTCACCTTCGGTGACTTTCTGCGCGCCGAAGATCGCTTTCAGTAATTCCGTGCGTCCCGCGCCGGCAATTCCCGCAATCCCTACGATTTCACCTGCCCGCACGCTAAAACTCGCGTGCCGGACAATGGGCGGACTCGCCAGATCGCGCACGTCCAGCACCACCGGCCCGTAATCGCGCGGCTCCCAGGGGTAGAACGAGTCCAGGTTGCGCGCGACCATCGCTTGCACCAGATCCTGTTCCGTCCAGTGCGCCATCGCGCGCATGCCGACTGTCGCGCCGTCGCGCATCACGACCGCAGAATCGGCCAGTTCGAACACCTCTTCCAGATGATGCGAGATGAAGATGATGCCCATTCCAGTGGCACGCAAGCGTCGCACGACCGCGTACAGATTGGTGATATCCGCGGCCTGCAATGCCGCTGTCGGCTCGTCCATCACAAGAATCCGGGCATCGCGCGCGACAGCTTTTGCGACTTCGACGAGTTGCCGCTTGTTCAATGGCAAATCGCCTAACCGCATCGACGGCGATACCGTGTCGAGTCCCACCTGGCTGAGCGCTTCGCGCGCTCGCCGATCCGCGTCGCGCCGCAACACGAAACCGTTGCGCGCCGGCATCCGGCCGAGGAACAGGTTTTCGGCAACGGTCATGTCGTTGATCAGCGACAATTCCTGATAGATCACTGCAACGCCGGCGTCGATTGCAGCGTGGGTGCCGCGAGCAAGCCGCTTGCCGTTGATCTCGATCGTGCCTTCGTCAGGTTCATATGCGCCTGATAACGTCTTGATCAACGACGACTTACCCGCACCGTTCTCGCCGACGATCGCCATCACGTGACCCGCGTGCAGCGTGAGACTCACGCCGCGCAGCGCCTTCACGCCAGGAAAGCTCTTGACGATGCCTTCCATATGCAGCAGCGGTACACGACCACCGGCGCGCGTGTCCGGTTGCGCGTCAGCCTGAAACTGCGAATCCGTTTCCGCATCCATGATTGCGTCCTGCGTCGAGTGACACGCGCCTTGTTTGCCGGCAAAGCGCGCGTCCAGCCATGACTTCAACTCGTCTTCAGGTTACTGGCTAACCTGCAATGACCACAGCCCGTACTTCTTCGTTTCGTCGGAATCGATATTTGACTTGTCGATCAGCAACGTCGGCCATGCATAGCTCGCGGGCACCGATTTTTTCGCATTGTTGTCGGCGATAAAGCTCAACGTTTTCGCGGCCATCTCGATCGGATTCTGCGAGATCGTCGCGTCCTGCTTCCCCGCTCGAATTGCCGATAACGCTTGCGCCGTGCCGTCCGCGCCGATCACCATGATGTGTTCCTTGTCGCCGAGCGGTTTGTAACGGCCCGCATTGTCGATCGCCTTTTCCGCACCGACCGTGTTGTCGTCGTTGGCGCCGAACACGGCATCGATCTGCGGGTATTTCTGCAGGATATTGGTCATCGCGTTCAGCGACTTCTCCTGGTCGAACGCGCCCTCCTGACGTGCGACCACCTTGATATCCGGATACTTCGCCATCTCGTCACTGAAGCCTTTCTCGCGGTCGGTCGCGGCGGTCGTGCCGACCAGCCCGATCAGATCGACCACGTTGCCTTTCGGTGATCCATAGCGCTCTTTCAGCTTGTCGGCGATCCACTTCGCACCGGTTGCGCCGAGCGCGACGTTATCGGACGCGACGAACGACGTGACAGTCCCGCCGTCCGACCCGCGATCGAGCGTAAATACCGGGATGCCCATCGAATTTGCTTTCTGGACGGCGGGAATGATCGCTTTCGAATCGATCGGATTCAGCACGAGCGCGCTCACGCCCTGGCTCAACAGATTGTTCGCGTCGTTGACCTGTTGCTGCGCGTCGCCATTCGCATTGGTTTGCACGAGATCGAAACCCTCGTCTTTCGAGCCCTTTTCCACGCCCAGTTTCAGCCCGACGAAGAACGCGTTGTTCAACGTCGACACCGAGAAACCGATCTTGGGCTTGCCGCCCGTCGCAGCCGCGGGCGCCGCATCTGCGACACCGGCGGCACTCGCCGCCGCATCGCTCGCCGCGGCGCCGCCCGACGACGGCGACTCACTCTTCGAACAGCCGCTCAACGCGGCCGCCGCGCACAGCACGACGGCACCCGTCGACGCACCCAGGGTGCTCCAACGGCCAAGTCTTCCTGAATTCCGAGCCATGTCTCACTCCATTTTTCAAGTTATGTAGCGCAGTGTGTTCCGGGACGGCGTCAGACTTTATTGCCGCTGTCACCGCTTTCGCGGCGCACGCCGTAGTTGCTAAATTTCTTCACTACTTCGCCGATTTCTTCAGCCGTCAGCAAGGGCGGCGGGCCGAGCTGACTGGCGAGCAGATACTGCTTCGCCAACACTTCGACTTCGTTTGCGAGCCACAACGCACGCGCCAGGTCGTAACCCAGCGCAATCACGCCGTGATGCGCAAGCAGGCACGCTGTACGGTCCTGCAACGCCTGCAAGGCGTGATCCGACAGTGCCTGGCTGCCGAAGGTCGCGTAGGGCGCACAGCGGATCGAGTTGCCGCCTGCGGCTGCAATCATGTAGTGATGCGCGGGAATGTCCCGGCCGTGAATCGCGATTGCGGTCGCGGCGTTCGAATGCGTGTGCACGACGGCGTGGATATCGTGACGAGCCTGCAGAATGTCGCGATGAAAGCGCCATTCGCTCGACGGTCTGCGCTCGCTGAAAACCGCTGCATCCGGTTGCACATCGAGAGGCAGCCATACGATCATGTCCACTGTCAGCAGCGCCGCAGGCACGCCACTCGGCGTAATCAGCAAGCCGCTTCCGCAGCGCGCGCTGACATTGCCCGAGGTGCCCTGATTGATGCCGAGCCGCTCCATCTCCTGCGCGGTTCTCACGATCCCGGCTCGCAAAGACGGCTCATCTGCGCCGTCTTTGACGGTTTCGCCCGCCGTCACGACGCGGCTCCAAACAGCGTGGCAAGTTGCGTATCGAATGGCGCCCTGATGATGCCGCGCTCGGTGATATAGCCTGTCACGAGATCGTGCGGCGTCACGTCGAAAGCCGGGTTCCGAACCTTGATGCCCGCCGGCGCAATCGCGTGTCCGCCAAGATGCGTGATTTCGTCGTCGCGACGCTCCTCGATTTCGATGGCGTTGCCGTCGGGCGTCTGTAAATCGAGTGTCGACGACGGACACGCGACATAAAAAGGCACGTTGAAATGCCGAGCGATAATCGCAACGCCCAAGGTGCCGATTTTATTCGCGAAATCGCCGTTCGCCGCCACCCGATCCGCACCGACAATCACCACATCCACGCACTTTC
This sequence comes from Paraburkholderia sp. SSBN10T, assembly GCF_056619545.1. Taxonomy (NCBI): domain Bacteria; kingdom Pseudomonadati; phylum Pseudomonadota; class Betaproteobacteria; order Burkholderiales; family Burkholderiaceae; genus Paraburkholderia; species Paraburkholderia sp. SSBN10T. The sequence goes on along the minus strand of NZ_JBWQQI010000011.1, from coordinate 128,018 downwards.
CTGCGATCACCGAGGCGGCCATGCTGTCCGTGATCAAGGTTACATCGACGCCACCCTGTTGCAATTCGTAGGCGGTCAGACGCGAGCCCTGCAGCAGCGGCCGGGTTTCGTCCGCATAGACACGAAACGGAATGCCGGCACGCTGTGCGAGATAGATCGGCGCGGTCGCCGTGCCGAGGCCCGTCGTCGCCAATGCGCCGGCGTTGCAATGCGTCAGCACGCCGCTGCCCGGCGCAATCAGCGTCATGCCGTGTCTGCCGATCTGCTCGCACAGCGACTGGTCCTCGTGATGGATCGCCTTCGCTTCGTCCACCAAGGCGCGATAGAGCGAGAGCGTGTCGCCGGCGTCCGAATCGTTCGCGGCGCGCAGCATTCGCTTCAGGCTCCAACTCAGATTGACTGCCGTGGGCCGCGCACTGTCGAGATAGGCGGCGCGCTCCTGCAACGCTGCGCGGAACGCGCCGATCGGCAAATCGCGCGACGACTGCATCGCGACGCACAAGCCATAGGCCGCCGCGACGCCGATTGCCGGTGCGCCCCGCACCCGCAACTCGTGGATCGCACGCCAGACTTCATGCGCGTCGGTCAGCGTCTCGATGACGGTAGCGTGCGGCAAGCGGGTCTGGTCGAGAATCCGCAAGCAATCGTCTTCCCACGCGAGCGTGGCCGGCAGGTTCAGGAAAGGCGACGGCGATACCATGCGTGCTCCGGTGCTAGATGAAGAATGAAGGGTGGCGGTTTCGGACGACGCGGCGAGATTCATGGCGATGCGCGTCCGTCGCCTTGAAACTCGCGCGCCATCGACACGACCTGTGCAATGTCGCCGATCGCATTGCGCTCGACCAGCAAGCGTTCAGCGCAATGCAAGGCGCGCACTTCGACAGCCGCTCTCAATGTGTTATCCGCGATGCTGGTGATGTCGGCGACCTTGGCCATGCCAACGATGCGCCGGATCATCTTGCAGCCCGCAAATCCCAGCGATTGCGCAAGGAGCCGCTGCACGAACCTCGCGCGATATGCTTCGACGCAAAGACCATCCGGATCGTCACCGATGAAATGACTCTTGCGCCGGCTTTCGTGATCGCGCCACAGCGCCAGGAACGTCTGCTCGAAGCCGCTCCAGATAGACGTCACCTGATCGAGAAGCCAGCCGCGATAACTGTCGATGCCCGCATTGTCACGCCCGCCACTCGTCTGATGACGGTCGTGCCAGTCGCGCGAAAAATAGGCGAGCAACAGATTCGCAAGCACCGCACCGATATCGAAACCCATGGGTCCGTAGAACGCAAACTCGGGGTCGATCACATAGGTTTCGTTCTGGTTGACCATGATCGAGCCGGTGTGCAGATCGCCGTGCAATAGCGCCTCCGCATCGTTCATGAACGCCCATTTCATCTCGGCCACGGCGACGCGCAACGCCGGCGATTGCCGCAGACGCTCGATTTCCGCGCGCGGAAAGGCCGGACTATAGACATTCGACGCATGATCTTCGAACGGATACGTGAACACGAGGTCTTCGGTAATCTTGCATAGCTCGCTGTTCACGGCATCGCTGACCGCCTGCTTCTTCACGTGGGGCGCGAGAAACAGATCTGAGCCGTAAAACAGCGTGTGCGCGAGATAGGTCGAAAGATGCTCAGCGAGCTTCGGATAGACGACACCGTCCATCAAGCCCTGTCGCAAGATCCGATGCGACGACAGCCGCTGCATCACCATCAGGAACAGTTCGTTGTCGGCGTGATAGACGCGCGGCACATGCTGCGGACACAGCGCTCCAAAGCGCTGCAACGCAGCGACCTCGCGCTCCATGCGGTGCCGCGTCAGCGGCCACGACTGCCCGACCAGCCGCAAAAACGGGGGCGCCTGCTTCACGACAACGCTTTTTTCAGGGGCCCGCGCATTACTGACGAAATAGACGAAGTTCAGGTTGCCGTCGCCAACCTCAGCGATGTCGAGTTCGCCAGGTTCGTTGAGCAACGCATACACCGCTGGAATACTTCGCAAATACGCCGACAATGCCGAAGAGCTGAATGCTTCGAATTCCATTAACGTCTCCTCCATGCTCGACCAGGCTCAGCGTTTCTTGCGAACCAGATCGAACTTGAAGATGCTTGTGTTGTAGTAGTCGTTGCTATAGCAGATCGGCTCGCCGGTCTGATCGAAATCCACTTCGTCGAGCAGCAGAAACAGCCCAAAGCCGTCGCCGAGCTCCGGCAGATCGCGCGGAGTCAGGATGGTCGGCTGAATGAACGTATGCGTGTGCGAAAGCCTTCGTCCGGTCCGCTCGAACATCGCGAACAGCGATTCACCGAGTTCGCCGCCGCATGCATCGAAAACATGTTTCGGCACGGTATCGATGCAATACGCAGCAATCGCGTCGTCCGCGCATCGCACACGCTCGATGCGCACACACTCGTCGCCGACGTTCAAACGCAACTTTCCGGCAAGACTTTCGGATGCCTTGATATGTTCGATTTGCAAGCGGCAGGTGGCCGGCACCGCACCGACCCGGCGAATCATATCTGTCACAGACATCAGATCATCCAGGCCACCTTTCAGTTTCAACGAAATTTGTCTGACGAAGGTGCCACGCCCCTGCACGCGCGATAACAGGCCGTGTGAAATCATCTGCGCGACCGCTTCCCGAAGACTCGACCGGCCGACCCCCAATAGCTCGCAAAGCTCTATTTCAGTGGGAATCTGGTCGCCTGGCTTGAGCGATTTTTCCCGGATCATCGTCATCAACGACTCCTGGATTTTCTCGCTCATCGAGTGTTCGACGATCAGCCGCATAGGCACCTCAGGTGGTCAGCACCGAATCAATATAGATCAGATGTCTGATGTATCTAGGCGGTGTTTACCCGTAAAAAGATGCTGCGCTGCATGATGCGGACCAGGACTCCTCATCAATTGGGCCGCTCGGAGACAGGCGCCAGGCGCCGGACAGATGGATTGGCGCACCGTCAACGCTCACGACATGACGTGAGCGTTGATGCCTGAAGGAGAAAAGTTGGAACGCCGCGGCAAGCGGCTGTCAATCCGGGAAACGGCAGCGCTCAGGCCCCGCCCGGCTTCGCCCTGTTGTTGGGCGCGAAGCGCATCACCGCTCGTCGAGCAGCGCAAGCGAGGCAGCTTGCCGGGGATCGTCCCGGTCATGACCCGCCGCGTTGTGAAGCTGCAATGACAGCGTTCCCGTACGGCGCGCCAGGTCGATCTGCGCGGCGTCGCCGGGCGTCACCGCGAGCGTGAAGATCTCAGTCACGCGCGGCCAAACTTCGAAGCGGTCCACGTGGCGCGTCGCCGACAACACCAGAACCTGCCGCAGCAGCACCGAGGCGGCAGCGCCATGTTCAGTATCGCCGGACTCCCGCCTCGCGACGACGATATCGACATGATTGCCCGGCAGTACCAACCCCTGCACGCGGTCGATTCCGCTCAATTGCAAGCTGAACGGCAGCAGAGCGGCATCGACGACGCCGGTCATGCCTGCCGAGAAGGCCACCGGCTGCAGCCGCTCTTCCACGAGCGGCTCGCCGCGCTGCAAGCTCGCCGTCAGCACGCGGCCATCGAGTTTGCGCGGGTCATCGAACGCGCCGGGCGGGATATGCCCCGGCGGACAATCGACCAGCTTGATGAAACGCGGTGCGAGCCGCTGACCAAGGTCGATATCGACCGCCGCCACAGCAATCCTCGCCTGTGGCGGCGCCACCGCCTGTGTGCCGCGCGAGGCGGACAGCGCCATCGCCAGTGCCCCGGTTAGCGTCACCGCCAGTGTCCCCATCCGTTTTATATTTTTCACGTCGCACTCCTTAATTCACCGCTTGCCAGGATTGCGCGGATCGCATTCGAACTGGATTTGCACGGAACGGACCAGTCGGGACGGTTGCCTAAAAACCGTCTTCGCACTGAAGGACGGCAAGGCGAAAGAAAAGCGAGCGATCATCAACGCCGGCGTCGTACCGCGCTGCAATCGGCTGCTCCGTTCCCCTTGGCGATCGTGTTGTTCCGATCTGCCATCCGGCATGCGCCGTCCCCGCGGAGCGTCGATGCAATCGGTCCGCACCTGGAGGGGGAACACCCGCCCCCACCAGGTGGCTGCCGATCGGGCTGTTGATTCGCCCGTAGTAAAACCTGTCCTGCCAAGCCTTTCTGCGAAGGCTGCGTGCCTTGCTGGCCTCATCGCGCCACTTCTATGTTGGCCCTGTCGTACCCATTGAGATGGGCTTAGTGGTTCCTTCCCTGAGCGTCTTCGCGCTGCCTGTGTCCCCGCCCTGCCTGTGCTTCCCCGCGCCGCCTGTCATGTCCTGTCTGGCCTTGTGCTGTCCTGCTGCTCCGGACCCACGTGCTGGCTGTGTCTGCCGGTTGCAGGACATATAGCGACGACCGTGCCAGCCACGCGCAACACGGGCCGCGCCGGACGAAGCGGCCAGCGCCACCGGCAACCGGGGTGATCTGGCGTCAGGCAGGGGAAAAAACTGTTGCAACGTTGCGACTCGCTCGCCGCGAAAAATTGGCTGGACGCCAGGGACAGGACCGGTAAAGACATCCTGCGGCGGCAGCGTCGCATCACGCGAAGTTCTGGGCCTGGGGCGTCCGGCGACACCCATGATTCGTGCCACCGGACCATCGGTACCGCTCGGCGACCGATATGTGGGCTACCGCACGTAGCCCAAAGTGTCTCAATTATGAGACGCCCGCCCGGCGCTAGAATCGGTCAGCCGGTGGCAAGCAAGCCGCCCCGCGGGGCTCGGCAGGAACTGACCGCCAGCCCCGGGCAAGCGGCGCCGGATGAGGTGTGGCGCGCACCACAGGCGGCCCGCCGGCGCTCGTTGCGCCGCTCGCAAAGGTTTGCCCGATTAGCGCTCCAATGGAATGTTTGCGCAATGGCTTCAATAAAATGCCGAAACCGGTCAAATATTCTCGCCAATTAATTGACAATCGCGTCACACTATTTGTGTTCGACTTTCTTAAAATTGAGTCAGAATTGATACATACTGCTCTTCGAGCCCCGGCGCGGCGAACGGCCGTGCCACACGCCCCATCCAGATTTGCGCTTATAGCAAGCGCAATTGTTTTGTTCTATCTTTGGCCCATGCGCCGCTTAGAGCGCAATAGAGAGAGACCGGCGGAAAACTTGTCCACGGTTGTATCAACGGGGGATGAAATGAAAAATAAGCGTTCGTACGAACATATTATTCAGCGCGTCAGTGATTTCACGGTAAGCGGCCAGCCCGGCCACGGGCGCGATCCGTCAGGCGGCCGCCATACGAGGTCCGCGCCCGCACGCGCGTGGGCGGCTGCACAGGCACCGCAATGCGTAGCCCGCAGGTTCGCCGGAACCGCCCTATCCCAGCCCGTTGTTCCGGCTGAAGCATCCTTTGCCTGACCCAGCCCAGCAACCTGAGCGCTGCATCGAACCGGGGGTTACATGAACAGCACTGACACGCCGCATGACACGGAGCGCACTGTCCTCTGCGTTTCCGCGAGGCCCGACGAAATTCTCGGCAAGTTTCTCGCCGCGTGCGGCTGGCACGTGGTTCACGCCAAAACGACCGCCATCGCCGAGCGCATGATCGAGCGGGACAACATCAAGGTCGGCCTGATCGAACTGCCGGAAGACTGTACGACCCAGTATCTGTCGGCCCTCGAGGCGTGCATGCGGCGGGGCGAGGCCAACTGGGTCGCGCAGATCGCCCCGGGCCAGGCCGACAACGAGCTCGTGGGCCGTTTTATCCTCGACTATTGTTTCGATTTCGTCACCCGCCCGTGCCTGAACGAGCGGCTCATCTTCGCGCTGGGCCACGCCCATGGCCTGTCGAACCTGCGCAAGGCCCGCGTCACGCCGGAGCCTTCAATGGGCCGGCACGAGATGGTCGGCCAGTGCGAACCGATGCAGCAGCTTTACCGGCACATCGACAAGTGCGCAGCCACGGATGCGCCGGTGTTTGTCGCCGGCGAATCGGGCACCGGCAAGGAACTGACGGCGCGCGCCATCCACGTGCGCTCGTCGCGTTCCGCTCAGGCCTTCGTGGCGATCAACTGCGCGGCGATTCCGCCCACTCTGCTGCAAGCCGAGCTGTTCGGCCACGAGCGCGGCGCCTTCACGGGCGCGGTGCAGCGCAAGACCGGACGGATCGAAAGCGCGCACCAGGGCACGCTGTTTCTCGACGAAATCGGCGATATGCCGCACGAGTGCCAGGCAGTGCTGTTACGCTTCCTGCAGGAAGGCACGATCGAACGGCTCGGCGGCGACAGCGAAATCAAGGTGGATGTGCGGGTCATCTCGGCCACGCACGTCAACCTGGAGAAGGCCGTCGAAGACGGACGCTTTCGTTCCGACCTGTATCACCGCCTGTGCGTGTTGCGGCTCGTCGAACCGCCGCTGCGCGAGCGGGGCGGCGATATCAAGCTGCTGGCGAACTATGCGCTCAGCATGTACAAGCAGGACGGCGCCCGCAAGATTCGAGGCTTTTCGAGCGACGCGGTGGTCGCCATGTCCAACTATGCCTGGCCCGGCAATGTGCGCGAACTGATCAACTGCGTGCGGCGCGCGGTTGTCATGAGCGAGGGCCGGTTTATCACCGCTACCGACCTCGGCTTGCCGCAATGTACCAATGCGCCCGCTGTGACCCTTGCGGAAATTCGCAGCAAGGCGGAAAAGGATGCGATCGAGCAGGCTCTGCAGCGGCATGGCTACAAACTCTCGGAGGCGGCGGCCGATCTGGGCGTCTCGCGCGCGACGCTGTACCGGTTGATGCATGCCAACCGCATCAACCAGGATGGCGTTGCAGGCCGTCCGCCGGCAGACGGTGGCGTGCCGCCGGACGACGAAGACAGCGAGAGGGAGCTACCCTCGCTCACTGCGTCGAACCATTGACTTGACTGGGCGAACCCGAAAGCCGCCGGCGGCCGCCGTGTAAGCACGCCCCTTGCGGCGTGCCGCAGCCCTTGCGGCGCTTAGCGCGTGGCGGGGCCGGCTTCGGGGTCCGAGCGGTACACGGCAATGCCCTCCATCGGATCGGGCGGCTCGCGCCACGGCGCCTTCTCCAGCATCCGTGCAGTGTTCTCGTAACCGGCCTGCCAGCGCCGCTGGATGCCGCTCGCGGAGAAGTCGATGTCTTTGTGCAGGTCGTCGCCCACGAGACGCGGCGCGTCGAGTTCGATCACCTGCATGGTGGTCCCGCAGCCCCAGCCGAGCAACTCCCGCACCTCCGCCGCGTCGCGCTGCTCAGCGGGAATGTACTGCTCCAGTTCGCGAATCACGTGCCGCAACCGGTGGATCTGCTTCTGCCGCTCGAGATGGCTCTCGGCCCGGCTCGAATACTGGATGTCGCGCTGCCGGCTCATCGCCTGCCAGACCGACTTGGGTTCCGGCCCGTGTGCCGGCCACAACTGCACGGCGAAAATCACCGAGTCGCGCCGCGGATGGTCGTCGAGCACGGCTTCGAGCGGCGTATTGGAGTAGATGCCGCCGTCCCACCAGGTCTCGCCTTCGAGCCGCACCGATGGAAAACCCGGCGGAAACGCGGCCGAGGCCATGACATGATCGACGTCGAGCGGCGTGTCGCGGTTCGTGAAGTAGCGCATGCGCCCGCTGCCGACGCTTACTGCACCCACGGTCAAACGGGTCTGCTGGTTGTTCAGGTATGCGAAATCGATCAGCGACAACAGCGTCTCGCGCAGCGGCTGCGTCGAATACAAGGCCGCCGGCCACATGCCGCCGGGTTCATGCAGGCCGAGCAAAGCGCTGGGACGCGGCGAGAAAAAAGCCGGGATGCCGCGCGTCATGATCGACATGTTGCGCAGCCAGTCGTCGAGGAAAGGCAGCCAGCCGGCGGTGGCGCTGCCGCGATAGGCGACCTGCTCCCAGAAGTGTTTGAGCTTCTCGATACGACGCTCGGGTGAATTGCCGGCGATGATCGCGCCGTTGATCGCCCCGATCGACGTGCCGATCACCCATTCGGGTTCGATCTGCGCTTCATGCAGTGCTTCATACACGCCGGCCTGATAAGCCCCAAGCGCCCCGCCGCCCTGCAGAACGAACACCACCTGGCCGGGCAGATTCCCGCAAGCCGCTTGCCCGGGCGCGTCGGCGGCATGGTCGTCAGGTGCTTGCGTCGCCATGGTGTTCCTCCGTGGGTGGAGCGTCGATAATGGCACGCGTGGATGACTGGGCGCAATGCAGGATCACCCCCCATCTAGCCCGGCAGATATTTCCGCGTGAGCTGGCGGGCGCGATGCAGGCGGCTTATGACGGGCACGCTGACGGCCACGCGGGTCTCGCTGTTCGTCATCCCATAGAGGTCGCGCAGCATGGCCCGCGACGGGCATAATCAAAGCCTGAGTCCGCTTACGATTGGCCGACGCGCGCGCGGGATGGCCAATTGACGCCCGCCCCGTTTCCGTCGTATGGAACTTGTGTAGCTGGGCCGCTGTCGTCTTATATTCCCGTCATTTCGGCCGAATCGGCCTGTATCCGGACGGCGCCGCGTTGCACGACCGTCCCGCTTATTCCCTATGCGCAAACTACTTGTCGTCTGGTTTCTGATTCTGTGCGCCGTTGCGGCCCATGCCGCACCGGCGCAGCCGGCCGCCGCCGCGTCCAGTCCTGCCGTCACGCTGACGCCGGAACAGGCACGCGAGGCGCTGGCCGTCCTCAACGATCCGCAACGGCGGGCGCAGGTCGAGGACACGCTGCATGCGATCGCCGCAGCCGGTGCGCTCAGTGCCCCCGCGCCCGCCTCCGCCGCGGTGCCCGCTTCCGCACCGGCTGCGGCAAGCGGCGCGGCCGCCACCGTCCATACCGCGTTCGAGTCGAATGGCCTCGCCTCGCAACTGGCCCGCCAAGGCGCACATGGCGCCGTGCAGATCGCGCTCGCGCTGCGCCGCTCGCTGGCAGCACTGCTAGACGTGGCGTCCGTGCGGGTCTGGTGGACCGATCTGATGAACAGCCCGCAGCATCGTTCGGAGCTCGGCAGCACCGTGCTGACGCTGCTGGGCGCCCTGCTGCCCGCCCTTGCGCTCGAATGGCTGGCACGCCGCCTGCTGCGACGGGCTATTACCGCGCTGGCGATACGCCGCGCCATCGATCCGCGGCAACTGTTCTTCGATGAACCCTCGGAGGCGAAACCTGAGAGCGGCGGCACGGCCGCAGCCACGGTAAGTGGCAGTGCTGGCCCTGTCGCGACGGTGGCTACAGCGGCTACAGAGACGACAGCGCCGACGCCTGATCGTCAGGTCGCCGCCGCCGGCGAGGACGCCGACGAGGACGTACTGGCTGCGGCCGGCGCCGCACCTGCCACCGTTTCGTCCGCCGCGCCGTCTACGGGTCCGTCCGTGGTTCCGCCTGCCGCCGCATCGCAGTCGGGCGCCGCCTCGGGCAAGCGCCACGCCGCGCATCACTACTCGCTGCTGCGCCGCTTGCCGCGCGCCGCCTTGCGCATGCTGGTGCGGTTCGTGCCGCTTGCCGTGTTCATAGGCGCGGCGAGCCTGCTGATGTCGATCCTCACCCAAGACGATACCCCGCAGGACCGCGCGCTCGATTCGATCATCGACATCTACGTGCTGTGCCGCCTGATCGTGATCGTCAGCGGCTTCTTCCTGCAGCCCGACGCCCCACGTCTGCGTCTGCTGCAGATGGGTACCACCTGGGCGGCCTTGACCCAGCGCTGGGTGGTGATGATCGTCGGCGTGACCGGCGCCGGTTCGGCGCTCGCCGAAACCGCGGTGGCGCTCGGCCTGAACGAAGCAGCGCATCTCGCCGTGATGAAAATGGTCGCGCTGATCGGCCACATCATGATCTCGCTGCTGATCCTGCAATGCCGCCGGCCGGTCGCCGCGCGCATCCGGAACCGCTGTGCCGCGAGCCGCTCGCTGGCCGTGTTCGGCAATGCACTGGCCGACTCGTGGGCCACCATCAGCGTGTTCGCGGTGATGGCGCTGTGGTTCGTGTGGGCGCTCGACGTCCGCAACGGCTATCACGCCCTGCTGCATCTCGGCGGCATCTCGATCGCGGTGCTGGTGGCCGCACGCGTCCTGTCGATCGTGATCTTCGGCGCGCTCGCCCGGCTGTTCGACGCCCCGGACGGCCAGACCAACGACTCGCTCGTGCATCAGCACGCGTATCGCTATTACCCGCTGCTGCGCCGCATCGTTTCGTCGGTGGTCGGCGTCGTGACGGTGCTGGTGCTGCTGCAAGTGTGGGGCGCGAATGTGCGAGTACTGTTCGAAAGCGGCACCATCGGCCACCGGCTCGCTTCCGCGCTCGTCACGATTGCTATCGCCGCCGCCGTCGCCCTGTTCGTCTGGGAAGCGGTCAATGTCACGGTCGAGCGGCGCCTGCGCAAGTGGACCGCCGCCGGCGACCTGGTGCGCGCCGCCCGCTTGCGCACGCTGCTACCGATGCTGCGCAGCCTGCTGTTCGTGGTGATCGCGCTGGTGGTGGTGCTGACCGGCCTCAGCGAACTCGGCGTGAACATCGGACCGCTGCTGGCCGGCGCCAGTATCTTCGGCGTGGCGCTGGGCTTCGGTTCGCAAAAGCTGGTGCAGGATTTCATCACCGGGATTTTCCTGCTGATGGAAAACGCCATGCAGGTGGGAGATTGGGTCACGCTCGCCGGCGTCTCGGGCACGGTCGAATATCTGTCGATCCGCACCGTGCGCCTGCGCGGCGGCGACGGCTCGCTTTACACGGTGCCGTTCAGTTCGGTGTCGACGGTCAACAACACCAATCGCGGTCTCGGCAACGCGGCGGTGAAGGTCAATGTCCTCTACGGCCAGGATGTCGAGCAGGCGATTGCCACCATCAAGGAAATCGGCGCGTCGTTGCGCGAGGACCCGAAGTTCAAGGACGGCATTCTGTCCGACCTCGCGTTCTGGGGCGTCGATGCGGTGGATGGCGCCGCCGTCACCCTGACGGGGCAGATCCAGTGCCGCGACAGCGCGCGCTGGGGCGTGCAGCGCGAGTTCAACCGGCGAGTGCTCGACCTGTTTCAGGCGCGCGGCATTCAGATCGCCAATCCGCAGCGGACGCTGTTCGTGCGGGGCGATGCTCAGGCAGCAACGGCAGAACCGCAAGGGACCGCTATCGATGAGCCGGCTGCGCCTGAGGCGCCAGCATCGTCAGCGCCAGCACCGGCGGGTCTGCCGAAGCGCAGCGCTTCCTGAGCCTACGGCACCTGCCACCAGCGCGGCAGCAGGCGGCGCACCTCGGGGCGGCGGTAGCGGTCGTCGATCAGATGCACGACGCCCACGTCCTGCTCGGTGCGAATGACCCGCCCCGCTGCCTGCACCACCTTCTGCAGGCCCGGGTACAGATACATGTAGTCGTAGCCGTTGCCGAACCGCGCCTCCATGGTGCGGCGCATCTGCTCGTTGACGTCATTGATCTGCGGCAGGCCGAGCGTGGCGATAAACGCGCCGATCAGTTGCTCGCCCACCAGGTCGACGCCCTCCGAGAACGCCCCACCCAGCACCGCAAAACCGACGCCACAGCCCAGCGCCTTGAAGCGCGCGAGAAAAGCCTCGCGCGCGGCTTCGTCCATACCCTGCTCCTGCGCCCACACCGGCAGATCCGGATAGCGTTCGCGCAGCAACGCGACGACGCGCTGCAGATAATCGAAACTGCTCAGGAAACCCAGGTAATTGCCGGGCCGCTCGGCGTACTGTTGCGCAATCAGATCGACGATCGGCACGAGCGAGCGCTCGCGGTCGCGCCAGCGGGTCGACACATGACTGGCCACCCGTACCTTCAGTTGCTCCGCGCGAAACGGCCCCTCGACGTCGAGCCAGCGCGTCTCCTCCGGCAGGCCGAGCGTGTCGCGATAGAAGTGATGCGGGCTGAGCGTGCCCGAGAACATCACGGTGCAGTGCGCCGCCGCATAGCGCGGGGCGAGGTACGGCGCGGGAATCACATTGCGCACGCACAGGGTCGAGGCGGTTTTGGGTCGCGCGGCGTAGCGCTGCGGCGCGAGCGTCGCGTCGAACACCGAGTGCTCGCCGAACTGCTCGGCGAGCGACACGAAATGCATCGCGTCGAAAAAGAAACGCAGTTGGGTCTCGTCGAGAGACAGCGGCGCAACGGCCAGTTGCTCGGTGACCGCGCCGATCAGGTTTTGCGCCGCGCTCAGGAGCCGCGGCGGCACGTCCGGATGGACCTGGTACGCATCGGTCTGGGTGCGGTTCAACGCATTCCACTCGCGGTTCAGCCGTTCGAGCGGCTTGCGCAGCGCAGCGGGTGCGCTCTTGCGGACGGCCCGGAACGCGGTTTGTTCCAGCGAAGCCGTGTACATGCGGCGCGCCCGGTCCAGCAGGTTGTGCGCTTCGTCGACCAGCACCGCGACCCGCCACTGGTTCATCTGCGTCAGCGCGTACAGCAACGCGCTGCTGTCGTAGTAGTAGTTGTAGTCGCCCACCACCACGTCGCTCCAGCGCGCGAGTTCCTGCGCGAGGTAGTACGGACAGACATCATGCGCAAGCGCCGCCGCGCGGACCGCCGTGCGGTCCAAGCGCGGCCCGGCCAGCGCCGCGCTGCGGGCGGCGTCGAGGCGGTCGTAGAAGCCGTTCGCGAGCGGGCAGGAGTCGCCGTGGCAGGCCTTGTCGGGATGTTCGCAGGCTTTATCGCGGGCGATCAGTTCCAGCGTGCGCAAGGGCAGAGGCGACGTGGTGCAGGCGTTCCCGGTGGTGGTGGCATCATCGGCGCTCGCGGCTGGGTCCGCGCCCAAGGCTGCACGAGCACTGGCATGCAGCGTCTCGATCGCATCGAGCGCGAGTGCGCGTCCAGGCGTCTTCGCAGTCAGAAAGAAAATCCGCTCCACCTGATCCGCGGCACAGGCCTTCAGCAGCGGAAAAATCGTTGCCAGCGTTTTGCCGATACCGGTCGGCGCCTGCGCCATCAGATTCTGCCCGTCGCGCGCCGCCCGATAGACGCTTACCGCCAGTTCGCGCTGGCCGGTGCGAAACGACCCATGCGGAAACGCCAGTGCCCCCAACGCCGCGTTGCGCGCACTGCGGTGGGCTTCCTCCTGGATCGCCCAGTCGATAAACCGTTCGCATTGCTCGACAAAGAACGCCTCCAACGCAGCCGCACTGTGCAACTGCGTGAGGACGGTTTCCTTCTGGCTGCCGATGTCGAAGTACACCAGCGCGACATGCAGCTCGGCAAGCCCGCGTGTCTGACACAGCAGGTGCCCGTAGACCAGCGCCTGGGCCCAATGCAGCACGCGATGATTGTCCGGCATGGCTTCGAGATCGCCGCGATAGGTCTTGACCTCCTCGAGCCGGTTGCGCGTGGCATCGTACCCATCGGCCCGGCCGCGCACGCTCAGGCTGCGGTGCGTGCCGCTCAAGGTGATCTCCGACTCGTAGCCGCTGCCCCGCCGCGAAGCCACGGTGGCGTGTCCGGCGATCCCTTCCGCCGCGGTGGGCGCGGGGGTGAAGCGCAGGTCGAGATCGCCGCGCCGCGCGGTGAACTCGCACATCGCCCGCACCGCCACGACGTAGCTCATGCCTGCGCCTCGACGCCGGTTGCGTGCGTATCGTCGGCCCAGCGCACGTCGAGCACCCGCACCGGCATGCCGTGCTGCGCGCAGTATTCGAGCCAGCGGATCTGGTTGTCCTGCAGACGATCGCCGGGGCCCTTCACCTCGATCAACTCGTAGCGCCGCTTGGCCGGCCAGAAGCGCACCAGATCGGGCAGACCGGAGCGATTGCTGCGGATATCGCGCAGCAATCGCGCGAAGTACAGTTTCAGATGCGCGGCCGGCAGACAATCGAGTGCCTGGTCGATCAGCTCGGAGGTCAATACGCCCCAGAACACAAACGGCGATTGCAGCCCGGCTTTACTGTCGATGTGCCGCAGGATCGTCTCGCGATATGCCCCGGTGTCGAGTTGCGCAAGGCAGGCGTCGAACTGAGCGGCGCGGCGCGTATGGAAATCGGGCGCATGCAGATCGGCCGGGCCACGCTGGAACGGATGGAAGAACGCGCCCGGAAGCGCCGCAAAAACCGGCTCCCAGCACAGCAGACCGAACAGCGAGTTGATCAGCGCGTTCTCGACGTAATGAACCGGCGCCTCCGGGCTGCCAAGGTGGTCGCGCGCCGCATATTCGACGGGAAGCGGCGCAGCGGGCCTGGCAAGTATCAGCACACCGCGCTCGATGCGGCGCGCCGCAACCGTTCTCGCTACCGGCTGCCCCAAACGGCGCTGCAGGCGCGGCAGCATCCTCGCCACACGCTGGCGCTCCTCTTCACTTTCCGGCGCTTCGGCCGCCTGCGACGCCAGCGTCAAGGCGGCCTCGCAACGGCCGCAGCGCTCCAGCACCCGCATGCGCCGATGGCGCGCCCCCGGCCACCGGCAAGCGCTATAGACGGCGAGCGCCGCGTCCCATTGCTGCTGACGCTCGCAGTGCTGGCCGATCAGAAACAGCAGCTTGGCGCGGCGCGTTTCGAGCCACGGGTTGGCGGTTTCGACGGCGGCGATTGCGGCGAGCAGCGGCTCGACAGGTTCGTCCTCCGCGAGCGTTTCGAGCGACTCACGGCACGCTTGCAAGGCGAGATAGCCGTCGACATCCGCACGCTGCTGGAACGCTCGCGACGACGGTGCGAATGCCACCGTTTCGTACTGGAACACGCCCAGGTCCGCAAGGACGAATTCCGACCAGTCCTGATGCAGGTTGCCGAAAAACATCAGCCGCAAACGCTCGCACAGCGGCGCGATGACGACGTGGAACACCTGGTCGGTGGAGCTGGGGTTCCAGACCTCATAGGGACGCGAATCGGCATGCGTGGCGCGCAGCGCGTCGAGCAGATCCGACTTGCGGGTACCCTTGCGCACGGGCACGGCGGCGAACATCTGCTGTAGTTCGGGACGGGTTGCGAGCGCGAACAGTTCGTCGAGGCTCAGGTGCGGCGCGGGATCGATCCAGCCGAGTGCGATCAGCGGCGCGCTGGCGCGCAGCGGACAGCCGATCTCCTCATAGCTCAGGCGGCTCGCTCTGAACAGGGTGCCCTTGCGCATCAGCATGCGCACCAGCAAAGCCCGGGATGCCTGCGGCAGGCCGCGGAATGCATCGAGGAAGCGGCGCTCGTCCGGGCCAAACACGTCGTCGTAGCGCTCGGCGAGCCATGCCAGCGCTCGCTCGAAATTCACCAGGTAGTACAGGGCGGCGGACGGGATTGGCGGCGGCGCGGACGCAATCCCGGAGGCGCCGGCGGTAGCGGAAGGCGCGCCCGCGGCGGTAAAAGGAACCTCAGCGGGAACGACGGAAAGCGCGTCAGGATGCATCTGTCACCACAGGCAATCGCAATGGGCTGTATGTTTATACAGTGATGATAGCAAAACCGGTGGGATGCTCGCGCCTTCGCGATTACCATTGTCGGCGCCCGGCAACGCTGAAGCCGCTGTCAGCGCGTGCCGGAAATCCAGTGCGTGGACACCCAACCCTTACCGCAGATCAGCTTGAATGAGCCGGGTCAATGAATACTAGCTGCCTCGCCGGTGAACCCAAAGCGCCCAGCCTGTCGCGACAACTCGTCTGGCCCTGGACCGCCTATTGGCTGGTCATGCTGGCCGTTGGGATACAGGAAACGTTATGGACAGGCGAACTGCATTTCTGGCGGCCGCTCGTCAACGTCGGCACGGCTGCCCTCGCAGCCACGGTGCTGGCTCGGGTGCAGATGAGGCGCGCCGCGCGCTTCGACCGCTTTCTCAACCATCCGGCGCAATGGTTTCTCCATAGCTGGGCATGGATGCCGCTGCAAATGATTGCCTACGTCGGCGCGATGTATGCGATGCGCATCGGCATCTATGCGCTCGCGGGCTCGCGGTATCAGCACGGGCCCTGGCTCGAAACGATGGCCTACGAAGCGACCAGTTTCATCTTGTTCTATGCGTTGTTCGGCGGGATTCACTTCGGCTTGCGGTCTTACTCGGCATGGGCTGCCGAACGTCTGCGCACCGAGCAGCAAGCGACGCTCGCACGCGAAGCGCAACTCGCGCAGTTGACCCAGCAACTGCAGCCGCACTTTCTGTTCAACGCGCTCAACACGATCTCGGCGCTGATCCACAGTAACCCCGACGCCGCCGACAAGGTGCTCACCCGCCTCGCGACCCTGTTGCGCGCGGCCACCGACGCAAGCCGCCGCCCCGAACAGCCGCTCGCCGACGAACTGGCGTTGCTGCGCGCCTACGCGGACATCATGGTGCAACGCTTCGCCGATCGCGTGCGGATTTCGTGGGACGTCGACGACGCTGCACAGAACTGCCGGGTGCCTACGCTCGGCCTGCAGCCGCTGCTGGAGAACTGTTTTCGCCATGTGGTCGAACGGCGCAGCGCATTCACGAACATCGTCGTACGAACCCGGCTCAGCGCTGGAATGCTGCAGGTGGAAATCGAGGACGACGGCGATTTGCAGCACCTGCCTGCGGTGCGCGGAGTGGGTCTCGGCAATCTCGCGGACCGTCTGCAATCGTTGTACGGCGCGCAGGCGAGCCTCGAACTGAAGCTGCGGCCAGGCGGCGGTCTGATTGCGGGAGTGACGGCACCATGCGCGCGCTGATTGTCGATGACGAAGCGCTCGCGCGCAGCAAACTGCTGCGCATGCTTCGCGCATTTGCCGATGTCGAAGTGGTCGGCGAAGCCTCCGACGGCGCAACGGCCCTTACGCTGACGATGCAATTGCGGCCGGACGTGATCTTCCTCGACGTGCAGATGCCCGGGGTCGACGGTTTCGACGTTGCCGCATCGTTACCGGACGACGCTCCGGCGCTGGTCTTCGTGACCGCGTTCGACCAGTACGCATTGCGGGCCTTCGACACCCACGCCACCGACTATCTGCTGAAGCCGGTCGAACCGGAGCGCCTCGAGCGCGCCGTGGAGCGGCTGCGCGACTCGGTCCGCAAGCCGAAACGCCCGCGCATCGCCGCGCCGGCCCATCTGATGATTGCCGACCGCGGGCAAACGCATGTGGTGCGCTGCGCCGAGATCGAATGGCTGGAGGCAGCCGGCAACTACGTCACCCTGCATCTGCCCGGGCGGACCGTGCTGATCCGTCGTACGCTCGCCGCCCTGCTCGACGACCTCGACAGCGCCTTTTTCCGCACACACCGCGGCGCTGCGGTGGCGCTCGCCGCCGTCGTCGCCGTGCGGCCACGGGGCAAAGGCGATGCCGTCGTGACCTTGCGCAGCGGCGCCGAGGTGCCCTGCAGCCGACAGCATCGCGCGGCTCTCATGCAACGTCTAGGGTAATAACGCGGGTCTGCTCCATTCGTCACGCGGCAGACCCGGCTCGTCCCAAGTCGATTGCCGGGGGCACGGTGTCGAACTACGCTGACCGGCGTCACCTTATCGATGCTACGGTCATGGCCGCGTTGCTCACCCTGCTTAAATTCTCCGTCTTCCTGGTCCTCGTGTCCTCATTGGCCGAGGCACTCGTGCTGTCGGTGCGGCGCGGCTGGCGCGGCTATGACTGGCGCGCAGCCGCCGTGTCGGTGGTCGACTTTCTGGTTCGCGAGTATCCCTTGCAGTGGTTGCTGCCGCTCGCGTTCTGGAGCGACGCAATGAGCTGGTTCTGGCGGCACCGGCTTTGGACCTTGCCGATGAACCATTGGAGCGGATGGCTCGCGTGCTTTATCGGTCAGGAGTTCTGCTATTACTGGTTTCACCGTGCGGCCCACCGGATACGCTGGTTCTGGTGCAACCACGCCGTCCACCATTCGCCTAACCAGCTCAACTTCTCTGCTGCGTACCGTATCGGCTGGACCGGCCGGCTTGCCGGATCCACGCTGTTCTTCGTGCTCCCACCGCTGTTTGGCATGCCGCCGCAGATCGTGCTCATGTTGCTTTCGCTCAACCTGCTTTATCAGTTCTGGCTGCACGCAACATGGATTCCGCGCTTAGGGCCGTTGGAGTGGATTCTCAACACGCCTTCGGCGCATAGGGTGCATCACGCGTCGAACATCGAGTATCTGGATGGCAACTATGGTGGTGTGCTCATCGTGTTCGACCGGTTGTTCAATACATATATTGCAGAGCAGCGCGACGTGCCGTGTCGCTACGGTCTGGTCACGCCGATGACGACTTATAACGTGCTGAGAGTGGAGTTCGATCATTGGCGCGCATTGTGGCGCGATCTGTTGAAGGCGCGGTCGATCCGCGAGGCGTGCGGATACCTCTTCATGCCGCCTGGGTGGCAGCCGGACGGCAAGGGCGAGACCACCGAAGACCTCAGACGGCGCGTGGACACGCTGTCTTTGGGCGAGCCGCAACGGTAGGAGAATCCAGGACGCGAGTTGCTGCCGCGACGATTGGCTCTACCGCAGCCTTGGGAACAGTTTGGCGTGGCCTCCTGCGCAGCGCTGCTGCAAAATCGGAAATGCGAGTAGACATCCAGGACGCCTGCCGAAATAATATGCGAGCCAAGCTCGCATTTTGTTCGAATCAGGAGAGTGACACGATGGGTGTAAGTGAACTGCTGCTCAAGATGTTCCGCTATCAGGCGTGGGCCAATGGCGAACTCCTCGATACAATGGACAGCTTGAGCCCCGAGCGCCATTCGACGGAACGGCATCTTGCCATCCGGTTGATGAATCATTGCCTGGTGGTGAACAAGATCTTTGTGGCTCATCTCGTGGGCGAGAGTCATCACTTCCAGTCGGACAATACGCCGGACACACCCGATCTCGCGGAGCTGCGCGCTGGCCTGGCGTCTACCGATCAGTGGTACCTCGACTATCTAGGAACGGTCACTCCGGCCATGTTGTCCGAATCTGTCGCCTTCGCGTTCACTGACGGCGACAACGGATATATGACGCGCGAAGAGATGCTAACCCACGTCGTGACCCATGGCGGTTATCACCGCGGTGAGGTAGGACGGATTCTGAAACAGGTTTCCAACGGCCTGGAGCCAGGCATCAAATTGCCGTGGGACACCTACGCCGTGCATTTGCACAGCACGGAGCCCGCGCGTCGGTTGCGAGGCGCAGCGTAGACAGCACGTTGACGAGCACATAGCGAACCGACAGCCCGCCATGTCAGATATCGTTTCGTTTCTCGCGGTTTTTATCGTCGCCATCGGCTGTCTGTCGCTGATTGTCGTTCAGCTATTCACGGGCGTCCCTTCCCTCTCCTTGAGCGCGTCGGAAGCCGCCGACGCAATCGCGCTATTGAAAGAAGCGAATCTTCCGCAACAGGCAATCATCTATGAGCTCGGCAGCGGCTGGGGCGCGCTTGTGATGGCTTTGGCACGCGCGTTCCCGGATGCAGAAGTGCGAGGCATCGAAATTTCGCCGCTTCCCTATTGGATTGCCAGACTCCGGACCCGGAAGCTGCGCAATGTGTCGCTGACCTGGGGAAACTTCAACAAATGCAATCTGGCAGACGCCGATGCGGTGACCTGCTATTTGATGCGCAATCCGATGGTCAAACTGGCCGACCTCTTCGACCGAATGTTAAAGCCGGGCACACGGGTCGTATCGGTTGCGTTCTGGTTTCGTGGTCGCCAGGTTGCTGCCACCCGGCAAGGACGGATGCGCGGAGCAGTCGCGTTGTATGAGTGGCCGGCGATCAAGCCTGATTCTGAGCATTTTGGTGCGGAAGGGTTACCGGTTCCGCGTCGGAGATCCGGCGATGGGTCTTCAGCCGGCCTGTTGATGCAGGTCTATCGGGCTACCCCGCGCATCCATCCGTGATGGATGGCTCTCCAGTTCTCGCCGGCTACTTCCTCAAACCAACAAAGCTCCAACTCACATCCGCTCTGCCAAGCATATCCTCGCGACTGCTGCAATGCTGCTCGTGCAGACCGGCCTGTATCCCAAGCGCGATCGTCTCATCCGCGGAAACATCGAACATATGTCGTCCAACCGGCACCGGGCCGTGCCTGAGAGACATAATGACCAGGCCGCCCTCGTCCAGCAACTCCGCAATAGTGAACATCGCTGCCTGGCGTTCCGGTGCATCAAGATGCATCCAGACGGCAGTCAGCAAGATCAAGTCGAATCGTTGACGCCTGCCGCGTATGACATGCAACATAGGCAGTTGATCGTCGACCCATTCGAGATTCGGAAGCGTATGAAGTCTTTGCCCTTCGCTCCTCAGCTCCGGTGTTGGTTCGACCGCTACGACCCGATGCCCACGGTTAGCAAGCGCCGCCGCATCACGGCCGGAACCCGCTCCGATGTCGAGAACGTGGCTGGCCGTCTGAGGAAACAGGTGAATCACATCCCGGTGAACATCCTCGAATCTGACGCTTTCGTACTGAACGGCTAACCTCGCCGCCTCCGGGCCGTATCCCGCTGTCCCAGCTATGTCGTTCATGGAATTTCTCAGATTCAGATGGACTGTCGGCTAAAAAAGCCGATGTCTAATGCCGTGCCCCGATAGCCTCAGGCCTCTTTGCTCTTCGCTTTCGCCCGAGCGCGCGCAGGCGCATTCTTCTTCAATTTGCTCTGGTTGTATTCAACCGCGGCAAGGACAAGCTTTTTTAAAGCACGCTCGTTAATCTCATCGCCCTCGAAAAAATCGATCGCCCGTCTCGCGTTGCCTTCGAGGCCCGCGTTAAACAGCTTATCGGGATCTGGCAAGCCCGCACCGTGGGCAAAGGTAAGCTTCACCTTCCCTTTGTGGGCGTTAGCGACCGCGATCATTCCGTCGTGAGACCACACCGGGCTTCCCATCCACTTCCATTCCTCGATGATCTCCCGGTCGGCCGCGAGGATAGTCTTGCGGATGTTGGCGAACGTTTTGCCACGCCAGTCTGTGAGCCCTGCGATCAGTTGGTCGATTTGTTCCGATGGGTTCATTGGATATCCAGCTTTGAAGTGTGTCGGCGTCAACCTATCCAGCTTTGAAGTGTGTCGGCGTCAACCTGTCCGCGCTCGACAGTCGGCAACGCCCGAGTCTGCGCGAAGAACTTGCGTGAGGCAAGCATGCCCGTAGAGACCGCCTTGCCAATTACGATACCCCGGAAGGTATTCGAAAGCATTCACCAGACTCTCAAGCCCGCCCCACCGTCATGTCTCGACATCGGTACTAGCCAGTCAAACTTAACAGTTTGCCTTGCAAGTTTGACTGACTACCTTCATCATTGCTACAAGCGCAACCCAACCGTGTTTGAACAATCATGCCCGTTACGACCTTCGAGCAAGCCATCATCGATTTCATGCAGGCGATAGGACTGCTCATACGACGTACCCGCAGCGAATCGTCTACGGGGGAGCTATCAATGACCGAGTCTGTCGTGATGTCGCGGCTGGCGAACGACGGTCCGGCCACTACCGCGGCACTGGCGCGAACCGAAGGGATGAAGCCGCAGTCCATGGGAACGACGATTGCCTCGCTCGAGGAAATGGGCATCGTCAAGCGCACGGCGCATGCTACCGACGGTCGCCAGATGCTGATCGAGCTGACACCGAAAGGTGTCCAGTTGCGCAAGAAGAATCGCGAGGCGAAGCAGATGTGGCTCTCGAAGGCGATCGCGGAACTCGACACAGACGAGCGCGACACGCTGTTCAAGGCCGCCTCGATCATCAAGCGGCTGGCCGAAAAATGAGCGAAATGATCCAGAGCGCCAACCCGTCACGCGGAATCAGTCCATCGGTCTGGAAAGTGGCGATTGTCGCCGTGATCGGGCCGTTCATGACGCAGCTCGATTCGACCGTCGTCAACGTTTCGCTGTCCAGCATTAGCCACACACTCGACTCCGCGATTGCGACTGCGCAGTGGGTTGTCAGCGGCTATCTGCTGGCCATGGCGCTGATGCTGCCGCTCAATGGCTGGCTCGTGGACCGGATCGGCGCAAAGCGGCTCTACCTCATCTGCTTTTCGACGTTCACACTGGCCTCGATTCTATGCGGCGCGGCCCAAACCATGAGCGAGCTGATCTGCGCACGGGTATTCCAGGGACTCGTGGGCGGCGTGCTGGCGCCCATGACACAGATGATGATTGCGCGCGTGGCAGGAAAAAACATGGCGCGCGTGATGGGCTATGCCGCCCTGCCTATTCTGCTTGCCCCCATCCTGGGCCCGGTATTGTCCGGAACGATCCTGGTGCATGCCGCATGGCCGTGGCTGTTCTACCTCAACGTACCGATCGGTATTCTTGGCGTCGCGCTGGCTGCGGTGCTGCTTCCGCGCGATACGCCCTCTTCACAAAAGCGCCCGTTCGATTTCTTCGGCTTTGCACTGATCTCGCCCGGCCTCGTTGCATTCATCTACGGGCTTCAAAATGCGGCGCACACCGAGGGACGATGGATTCTGCTCGCCGGCGCCGTGTTTCTTGCCGGCTTCCTGCGGCACGCGGTGCACAAGGGCAGTTCGGCACTGATCGACGTACGGATTTTTACGGAACGGACTTTCTCGGTTGCTGCAGTAACACAATGTCTCGCCAACGGCGTTTTGTATGGCCGGCAACTTGTCGTGCCCCTGTATCTGATCGCAGGCTGTGGGTTGTCCGCCGCCCACGCGGGTTGGCTCATCGCGTCGACGGGGGTCGGCATGATGTGCTCGTTTCCGCTTCTGGGATTCCTGACCGAAAGATATGGCTGCCGCGCGGTCTCAGCAGGAGGTGCATTGCTCGCTTTTCTGAGCACGCTCCCGTTCCTCTGGATGATGGAGCATCAGTTTTCGGCTGGCTGGGCGGTGATCAGTCTTTTCCTAGCCGGAGTGGGTCAAGGAACGATCGGCATACCGTCGATATCGGCCGCGTATTCGTCGATACCCAAAGCGAGACTTCCCTTGGCGAACACCGCGCTGAATATTGCACAGAGAATCGGCGGTCCGGTTGTGACTACGCTGCTCGCCGTGGTCATCTCGTTGAGCACAGGTGCCCATACGAACGCTCAGCCGCAGCGGTTTTTAATGGCCTTTGTCGCGCTCTCTTGTCTTCACCTGCTGGTTTTAGGAGCGGCAGCGCTGCTGCCGCTTCGGATACATCGCGCATCCGAAGCGTGAGAGACCTGAGTCGTCACAACAGCCGTACGTCAGGGCGTCAACGCGACGAGTTCCGGTTCATCCGGCTCGAACCAGTCGGGATTGAGCGCCGCGACAGGCCCGAGCGACACCAGGATCTCGCGGAGGTGGGCGCGCATCGCCTCTTCGGCCGCTTCGGGATCGTGCGCTTTCAACGCATTGACGATATGCACGTGCTGCTTGATCAGCAAGTCGAGCGGCGATACCTCATGCAGACTCAGGTAGCGCACCCGATCCATCTGGGCCTTGATGTCCTGAATCGTGTCCCACGCCGCAACGCAATCGATCGACTGCGCGATCAGAAAATGGAACTGCTCATCGCAGGCGAGGAACGCGGCAGTGTCGTTGGCCTTCGAAGCGGCCTTCTGCTCACGCAGATTCGCCGCCAGGCCCGCTAGCTGTGTATCGGTGATCGCAACCGCAGCCTTACGAACAACAGCCGCTTCGATCGCCTCGCGGATGAAGCGCCCCTCGCGCACCTTGCGCGGCGAAATCCGCTTGACGAAGGTCCCGCGCTGCGGCAACACCTGAAGCACGCCGGCCTCGACCAGCTTGATAAACGCCTCGCGCACCGGTTGCCGGGACACCTGAAATACTTCCGAGATTTCCTTTTCCGAAAGCGGCGTACCGGGTGCCAGCAAGCCTGTAAAAATCGCCTGGCGTAGCGAGCGGAAAATCTGCTTGCCAATCGGCTCGTGCGATTCCACAGACACGCTTGTTACGACGCCGGAGAGCGACGTTTTTGGCGACTCAGCGGATGCGCCGCGCGGGCGCGACCGGGCGCCGCCTGGCGCGGCTGCCAATGAGGCCGCCCCACCGTCCCGGCCCAGACCGGCAGACAAGCCGGCGAACGAACTGGCATTTTTCATACATGAATGTGACAGTAAATCTAATGCCACAACGCTACCATACTAGTTTATGTTCTGCTGGGTCTTTTTGTGCCCTCGGTTCACGAACCCAGACCAGTGCGCACAATGCCCCCAGCACAGCAACCGCGCCAGCCAGAATGAACGCGCTGCCGTAGGCGCCGTGCGTCGCCTCGACGATGAATCCTGTCACCGCCGGCCCGATCACGCCCGCGAGATTGGCGAGCAAGTGCACGAAACCACCCACGCCGCCGACATTCTCGCGCCGCACCGTGTCCTGGATCACGGCCCAATAGACGGAACCCGTGGCGTACAGGAAGAAGATCGATACCGACATCAGTGCAACCGCACCCTCCATGCTCTGCACGCGTCCGGCCAATGCCACGCATACCGCCGCGATACCGAGGCACACGGAGAGCACGATTCTTCGCGACAGTAGCGGCTTGCCGGTCAGGCGCAGGATGAAATCGGTAATGAAACCACCCGCCGCCAGTCCGATACTGCCGAGCACCCACGGAATGACCGTCGCAATGCTCATGTCATGCAGCGACATGTGATGGGCTTCGGTGAGGTAGGTCGGAAACCACGAAAGGAAGAAGAACAGTACGTAGTTGTATGCGAAGAACGCGAACGCGGTGGCGAGGATGATCGGCTGTTTAAGGTAGAAGCCGAGTCCCGCAGGCTTGCCGGCCGGCGTATGCTCCATCGACGCGGCATGCTGCTGGCCCGCGACGATGAGGTCGAGTTCAGCAGCCTGCACGCGGCGATTCTGCTGCGGGTGTTCGGTCGTGGTGAGCGACCACAGCACGAGCCACGCGAGCCCGAACAGCATGATCGCGACAAACGCCCAGCGCCAGCCGAAGCGGATCGCCAGATAGCCGACGACCGGCCCCGCAATTGCCCCACCGAGCGGCGTCCCCGAACTGATGACTCCGATCGCACTCGCCACCTCGCGGCGCGGGAACCAGTTGTTCACCATCTTGCTGTTGGACGAACTGAACGGACCTTCGCCCATCCCGAACAGCACGCGCAGCACAATCAGCGAGACAAGGCTGCTCGCGAGCGCCGTCGCACCGCAGAAAACCGACCAGATACCCATGGCGCCGCCGAAAACCCGCTTCGCGCCGAACTTGTCGGAGGCCACCCCGCCGATAAAATTGAACAGCGCATAGCCGAGAAAGAAGCTGCTGAACACGATACCCAATTGCGCATGCGAGAAGTTCAGGTCTTTCTGGATCAGCGGCGCGGCAATCGAAAGCGCCGCACGGTCGAGATAATTGATGACGCCCGCCAGAAACAGCAGGGCGACGACGAACCATCGCTGGCTCTTGATCATGACATGTCTCCGGTGCCGCCTCTTTTGTGCCGGGCGGTTGGTTGAAATCGCTGGCTAGTCGAACTGCAGATGAACCTTCATCGACTGGTTGCGGTCGTGCGCCACTTCGAACGCGCGGTTCGCTTCTCCGAGCGGAAATGCGTGCGTCATGAGCGGGCGCAGGTCGATCTTGTGCGCGCCGAGTTCTTCGGCGGCCACTGCGTATTCATCGGTAAAGCGAAACGAGCCCTGATAGCGAAGCTCCTTGGCCATCACGAGATTCGCGGCCACCGGCGATTGACCCGCAGGCAGATTACCGACCTGGATCACCGTGGCGCCCGCGCGCGCTGCCCGCAACGCAGTATGGAGTCCGGCGGGACTGCCCGACGCTTCGAGCACGACATCGAACGTGCCGCGCTGCTGCGACCATTGGTCGATACGCGTCTGGTCGCCGGCAAGCACCGTTTCGTCGGCGCCGAGCGTCGCCGCCATCTGCAGCGCCTTGTCGGCGAGATCGACGGCGACGATACGATGCGCGCCCGCCCGCCGCGCCACCGCCAGCAGAATGCAGCCAATCGGCCCGCATCCGACCAGCAACACCTTCGCGCCGACAAGCGAGCCGGCCAGACGCAGCGCATGCAGCGCGACGGCGAGCGGTTCGGCCATCGACGCCTGGGCGAAGTCGAGCCCCTCAGGCACCGGTACGCACTGGCGTGCATCCACCGCGATGAACTGGCGGAACATGCCCTGCATATGAGGAAACGTCGAAGCGCTGCCCATGAAGCGCATGTTCAGGCAATGGTTCGGCATGCCCTTCGTGCAATAGCGGCACGTTCCGCAGTTGAGTCCTGGATTGACCGCGACGCGCTGCCCGACGCGCAGGCCGCTCACGCCCTCGCCCAGCGCGGCGACTTCGCCGGCGACTTCATGGCCCAGCACGAACGGTTCACGCACCGCGAAGTCACCGCTCTTGCCCTTGAAGTAGTACGACAGATCGGAGCCGCAGATGCCGCCCGCGCGCACGCGAATCTGCACCTGGCCCGCGCCGGGCTCGGGTGGCTCGACCTCGTCGATGCGAATCAGTTTGGGTTCGTGCAGAACAGCGGCGAGCATAGTGAACTCCTGTGAGTGCGCTCAGGAACGAGCGGCGTATGAAGAAGACGGCGCGACGGCATGCTGCTCCGAAGCATCGGCGTGGCCGCCCCAGTCGTGCAGATCGGCGCCGGCCGCGCGCCTGCGCGGCGCCGTTTCCGGCAGGCACGCGAGCGACGCCGCCGAGACGAGCCCCAGCACGACGACATAGACGATCAGCGGGACGGCGCTGCCGTGCGTCGCCTGCAGCAGCTTCACCGCAGCGAGGCCGAGCACCCCGCTGCCGAGCAGCGAGCCGATCTGCCAGATCAACGCGATGCCGCTGCAGCGCACGCGCGCCGGAAACAGCTCGGGAAACAGTGCGGCCTGCGGCGCATAGCAGAGGCTGTGGCCAACCGTGATCGCGAGAATCATCACAAACTGGATCGCGATGCGCGAGCCGCTTTCGATCGCGGCGAAGAACGGATAGGCGAGCAGCACGTGCAGCAGCGCGCCCGCGATGAAGGTGGCACGCCGGCCGATGCGGTCCGACAATGCGCCCGCGAGCGGAATCGTCACGAGCTCGAGCGCCACCGCGACGATCACGGTCTGCAGCAGCATGCTCTGCGCGACGCCATGCGCCTTGCCGTATGCGAGCACGATCATCGTGTACATCGCGAACGTGCACGCTTCGATCAGCTTCGCGCCGATGCCCTTCGCGATCAGCGCGCCCGACTGCCTGACAACCTCGACGACCGGCTGGGTCGAGATCGCCTTCGTGCGGCGGATCGCCGCGAAGATGGGTGACTCTTCGGTGCGCAGCCGGATATAGAGGCCCACTGCGACCAGCACGATGCTGGCGAGAAACGGCAGACGCCAGCCCCAGTCGAGCATCTGCGCGGGCGTGAGCGCACCCGTCAACAACGCGAACAGGCCCGATGGAATCAGGAACCCAGCCGGCGCGCCGAGCTGGACGAGGCTCGCGAAGAACCCGCGCCGCGCGGGCGGCGCATACTCCGCGGTCAGTAGCACCGCGCCCGCCTGCTCGCCGCCGACGCCGAAGCCCTGCAGCACGCGGATCGCAAGCAGCGCCGCGGGCGCCCACATGCCGGCCGTCTGGTAGTCCGGCAACAGGCCGATCGCGAAGGTGCCGAGACCGACGATCAGGATCGTCGCGATCAGCGCCTTCTTGCGGCCGACGCGGTCGCCAAAATGGCCGAACACGATACCGCCGAGCGGCCGCGCGAAGAAGCCCGCCGCATAGGTCGCGAACGCGGCGAGTGTGCCGGTCAGCGGATCGCTCGCGGGGAAGAACTTCTGCCCGAACACGAGCACGGCGGCGGTGCCGTACACGAAGAAATCGTAGTACTCAGCCGCGGTGCCGATCGTCGACGCGAGCGCAACCCGGCGCAGCATCGCCGTATTGGCCCGCTTCTCATGCTGTGTCGTTGCTGAACGATTCACGCGTGTCTCCTGTGTCTCTGCTGCCGCGTGGTGCCTATGCGAAAGGCCCACGCGTTCCGGATCATCTGTCCTGCGTCACCAGTTCCAAAGCGTCCCGTCTTCGAGACGCGCAACAGGTAAATAGGCGGGATCGTAGGGGTACTTCGCGGCGAGCGTCTCGTCGATATCGACGCCGTGCCCCGGCGCTTCACCCGGGTGCATCATGCCGCGCTCAAACGACCACGCATGCGGGAATACGTCGAGCGCTTCCTGTGGAAAGCCCATGTATTCCTGCACGCCGAAGTTCGGCACCCACAGATCGAAATGCAATGCCGCGCCCATGCAGACCGGCGACAGGTCCGACGGTCCATGACACCCCGTGCGCACCTGATAGAGCGAAGCGAAGTCCGCGATGCGCTTCAGGTGCGAGATACCGCCCGCGTGCGTGAGCGTCGCGCGGATGTAGTCGATCAACTGCTCTTCGATCAGTTGCTTGCAGTCCCAGATGCTGTTGAACACTTCGCCCACTGCGATCGGCGTCACCGTGTGTTCGCGGATCAACCGGAAGCCGGCCTGGTTTTCGGCTGGCGTCGGGTCTTCCATCCAGAAGAGCCGGTAGGGTTCGACCGCTTTTCCAAAGCGCGCCGCTTCGATCGGCGTGAGGCGGTGATGCACGTCATGGAGCAGATGCGACTCAAAGCCGAATTTCTCGCGTACGGCTTCGAAGAGCTTCGGCGTGAAGTCGAGGTATTTCTCCGTCGACCATATCTGCTCTTCCACGCCGCCCTTGGTCGCCGGTTCGTACATGCCGCTGCCCTTCGCCACGCCGTACACGGAGCGCATGTTCGGCACCCCGCATTGAATGCGGATCGCCTTGTAGCCCGCCTCGATGTGCTCGGCGTAACGGTCCAGCGCTTCGGGAATGTCGCGCCCCGTCGCGTGCCCATAGACCATCACGCCTTCCCGCGACGCACCGCCGAGCAACCGGTACAGCGGCAGGTTCGCCACCTTGCCGAGAATGTCCCAGAGCGCCATGTCGACCGCGGCGATCGCCGTCATCGTGACGGGACCACGCCGCCAGTAGGCGCCCTTGTAGAGAAACTGCCAGATGTCTTCGATACGGCCCGGGTCGCGGCCAACCAGCAGCGGACAGACGTGATCCTTCAGATACGAGGCCACGGCGAGCTCACGGCCGTTGAGCGTGGCATCGCCGATGCCATGAACGCCCTCGTCCGTCACCACTTTCAGCGTGACGAAATTGCGGCCCGGACACGTCACAATCACATCGGCGCGGAGGATTTTCATGGGGATTTCCTTGGGTGGCACTCGTTGGAATCGATGCTACCATACAAGTATATTTAATCGTCAACCACGGGTTTTCCCGCTCCGGATGCCAAGATGACCGCCAGATCGCCCCTCTCGCGCCGCGCCCTTGCTTCATTGACCGATCACGTGCTTTCGCCCGGCTGGCGCGCCCCTGAGATCGGCATCGTCCATCTCGGGATTGGCAACTTTCACCGCGCGCATGAGGCCGTCTACACGGAAGAGGCCATGCTGGCGGCGGGCGGCGACTGGGGCATCTGTGGCGTGACGCTGCAGGGCGATGTCAGCAAGCGCGATGCGTTAATGGCGCAGGACGGGCTTTACAGCGTAGTCGAACGCGGCCCTGAAGGCGTGCGCGTGACGGTGATTCGCGCACTGCAGGAAGTGCTTGCGATGCCGCACGACCGCACGCGGCTCTTCGAGCTTCTTGCCGATCCGAAGGTGCGCATCGTCTCGCTGACCGTCACCGAAAAGGGCTACTGCCGCGATGCGCAAAGCGGCGAGATCGACCTGAGCCGTGAAGCCATTCAACACGATCTGGCACACCCGGACGCACCCACGAGCGTTCCCGGCATCCTGAGCGCCGCGCTCAAACAGCGCCGCGACGCGGGAACGCCGCCCTTCACCGTGCTCTCGTGCGACAACCTCTCGCACAATGGCGCAGCGCTGAAAAAGGTGGTCTGTTCGTTCGCGCGCGCAGTCGACAGCGAACTCGCCGAATGGCTCGGCACACATGTCGCGTTTCCGTCCACGATGGTCGATCGCATCGTGCCGTCCACCACCGATGCCGAGCGTGATGCGGCTCGCGACGCCTTGGGGCTGGACGACGCAGCGCCCGTTCCCTGCGAACCGTTCCGCCAGTGGGTCATCGAAGACCGCTTTCCGGGCGGATGTCCCGCGTGGGAGCGAGCAGGCGCGCAGCTCGTGGACGATGTCATGCCGTTCGAACTCGCCAAGCTGCGCATGCTGAACGGCACGCATTCGACGCTCGCCTATCTGTCGATGCTCGCGGGTTTTTCGACCATCGACGAAGCCATCGCTCATCCGCCGCTACGTGCGTTGATACACGACATGATGACGCACGAGATCGCGCCGACGCTCGACGTGCCGCCCTCTTTCGATCTGCTCGCCTACCGCGACGCGTTGCTCGCGCGGTACGCAAACAGCGCGCTCAAGCATCGCACGGCGCAGATCGCGATGGACGGCAGCCAGAAGATTCCACCGCGTTTGCTGGCGACGATCGAGGCGCGTCTTGACGCGGGCGAATCGATCGAGCGCCTGGCACTCGCGGTCGCCGCGTGGCTGGTATTTCTGCGCGGTCACGCCGACGACGGCACCCGCTACGCAATCGACGATCCGCTCGCCGCGCGCCTCACGGCCAGCTTGCCCGCCGAGCCTGAACGGCTGATCGACACGCTACTGGCTATCGGTGAAGTGTTCCCGCCCGCACTCGCGCGCCGCGAGACATTCCGACGACCCTTACTGGAAGCCGTCACGCTGTTGCAGCGCGACGGTGCGCGGCAAGCCATCGCAACACAGCGAGGCTGAAACGAGTTTTCAAACTCGCTGATGAATCGCCGCGCCTCATCCCGGGCTGAAATGTACGGCCTTCACACACATGGGCGTCCCGACCTCGACGCTGTCGACTTCTTCGGCGGGTTCGCCCGTCGCGGGATCGATGCGCAAGACGGCCAACCGGTCGCTGTCCTGCAACGCGATCAGCATGAAGCGCCCCGCAGGCGACAACGCAAAGCTACGCGGCGTCTTGCCGCCGGCATTGCAAACCGACGCCAAAACGATTTTTCCGCTCGCCTCGTCGAGCTTGTAGATGCCGATGACGTCCTCTCCCCTGATCGATGCATAGAGGAAGCGCCCGTCCTGCGCGATCTGCAAATCCGCCGGTTGACCCGCGCCCGGGTTGCCCGGCAGCGCATCCACAGTTTCAAGCAGCCGAAGCTCGCCGTTCGTCGAAGCATAACCAAGCCGGCATACGGTTGAATCCAGTTCGTTCACGACATACGCGGTGACGCCGTCCGGATGGAACACGAAATGGCGCGGGCCCGCGCCGGCCTTCAAGTGTAAGGCGGGGGTGCCGGAAGCTTCGAGACGCCGGTTGGCGACATCGATCCGGTAGGCGATCAGCTCATCCGTACCCAGATCCGTGACGATCGCGAAACGGTTGTCGGGGCTCGGTACGACGCAATGCGCGTGCGGCACGCTTTGCCGATCGAGCTTCGGTCCGCTGCCTGCATGCGAAAACTCGCTCGACGCCGCGCTCAAGCCGCCGTCATCCAGCACCGCAAAGCTCACGATCTGCCGTCCAGGGATCTCTCCGGTCCGATCATGGGCATAGTTGGCAACGAACACGGTGGTAGCCTGCCGATCGACATTGCAATATGCCGTGAGGCTGCCGCGCGTCGGCTGGCGGCTGATGAGAGCCAATGCGCCGGACTCGGGATCGATGCGATACGCGCTGACGAGCCCTTCCGCCTCGCCGAACACTTCACTGGACGCATAAAGCAGGCCACGTGACGCGACGGCCGCGAGATAAGTCGGATTGGGGATGTCCGTGGTCTCGGCAAGCAGCGTGAGCGTGCCGGTTGCTTCATCGAAGCTGTACACGACGATGCCCCGTCCGTTCGCCGCCGGAAAGTGCGGCACACGACGGTTCAGGCATCCGACGAAAACAAGTGTGCGGGTATTCATGTGATGAGAATAGATATCCGGCAGCCGGAAATCCATCTTCGGTTAAACCCTACTTGTATGGTAGTAGAGTTAAAACCTAAGATGCCATCACGCCTGATTCGACAGCAAGCGTCTTGAGAACGCAATTGGCTGACAGCGGCGCTTCACCACTCCAGGAGACAAGCATGTTGATGAAGAAAGTCATCGTCGTGGCCGCGATCGGCGCGGCGTTGGTTGCCGCGGGCGCTTCGGCCAAAGTCGCCACGGGCGACACTTCGAAGGACAAGATTGCACTGTCGAACAGCTACGCCGGTAATACCTTCCGTCAGCAGCAGTTGAAGAGTTGGGCGCAGGTGGCCGCCGACGCGAAAAAGGTCGGCATGATCGCGGATGCACCGGCTTTCACCACGGCGGAAAATCAGGCAACAGAACAGGCCCAGCAGATCCAGAACCTGGTTTTGCAGGGCTACAAGGCCATCGTGATCAACGCGGCGTCGCCCACCGCGCTCAATGGCGCAATCAAGCAGGCCTGCGCCGCCGGCGTGATCGTGGTGTCGTTCGACGGCATCGTTACCGAACCCTGCGCCTATCGGATCGCCGCGGACTTTCATCAGATGGGCGCCGTTCAGGTGGACTTCCTCGCCAACAAGCTTGGCGGGAAAGGCAACCTCCTCGAAGTCCGCGGGCTCGCCGGCGTCTCGGTTGACGACGAGATTCATCAAGGCATCGTCGACGAAATCAAGAAGTATCCCGGCATGAAGATCGTCGGCTCGGTTTATGGCGCATGGACGCAGACCGTGGCGCAGAAGGAAGTGTCGGGCGTGCTGCCTTCCTTGCCCCAGATAGACGGGGTCGTGACTCAGGGCGGCGACGGCTACGGCGCCGCGCGCGCGTTCCAGGCGGCGGGCCGCAAGACGCCGATCATCATCCTCGGCAATCGCCAGGAAGAACTTGCATGGTGGAAGTCGCAAGGCGTCGACAGCTATCAGACGATGTCGATCGCGGCCGATCCGGGTTCGTCGACCTTCGCATTCTGGGTCGCGCAGCAACTGCTTGCGGGTAATCCGTTGCCGCACGACATGTCGCTGCCGACGCTCACGGTCACCTCGGCATCGGTCGACAAGGTGCTGGCTTCCACCGCGCCCGGCACGGTGGCGAGCAACGTATTCACGCGCGACCAGGTGGTCAAGCTCATCGAGACGCAGGCGAAGCCGTAGGCAGGCGCGACACAGTGTGCCGCCCCCTCGTCGAATCCCCTTCCCCGGTTCGGTATCCGTGATGAATCACCGAGACAGCATCGAAATTGAAGCGCAACAGGCCGGGCGGCAGGCCGAACCGTTGATCGCCGTGCACGACATAGACGTGTCGTTTGGTCTGGTGAAAGCGCTGAGGAATGCAAATTTCCAGTTCATGCGCGGTGAGTGTGTGGCAATCGCGGGGCACAACGGTGCCGGCAAGTCCACCCTGATGTCGGTCCTCTCCGGCGCCCGCCGCTCGAACGCCGGATGGATCGAGCACGACGGAATCCGTCACGAGCGCGGCTACAGTGCCGAGGTCGCGCGCGGGCTCGGCGTGCGGTGCGTGTTTCAGGAGCTGTCGCTCTGCCCGAATCTCACGATCGAAGAGAACATGCGCGCGATGCATCCGCAGCTCAAGGGCATGGGCTGGCGCAAGCGTGCGCGCCGCATCATCGAGGCGCAACTCGATGCGATCTTTCCGGGGCACGCCCTTTCAGGCACCGACGTCGTAGGCGATCTCTCGCTGACCCAGCAGCAAATGGTCGAGATCGCCCGCGCGTTTTCCAGCGTCGATAGCCCGGTGAAGGTCGTGATACTCGATGAACCGACCTCCAGTCTCGACAAGTACACCGCCGAACAATTGCTTGCCTTCGTGCGCAGGGCCGCTGCGAGCGGGACCACCAGCATCCTGATCACCCACATGCTCGGCGAGATGCTGCGCTGCGCGGACCGGATCATGGTCATGCGTGACGGAAGTGTGGTAACGACGCTGAGCGCACAAGGGCTCACCAGGGACGCGATCATCCGCGCGATGGGCCAGTTCGTCGAAGGCGATGTGACGCCCGGGCGCGAGCGGCGAGCGGCCGCGCACTCCGGCGACGTGTACAGATGGAACCTCGGCCAGAAACAGCAAACCACGCTCGAGGTGCCGCGCGGCAGCATAGTCGGTCTCGCAGGGCTCGCAGGACAAGGCCAGACCGACGCGTTAAACGAGATCTATGCGCAGGCCCGCCAGCGGGGCTCGCATCAGCGCGTCGCGTATGTCGCCGGCGACCGGCGTGCGGATGGCGTCTTTCCCGACTGGACGATCGCGCAGAACTTCGACATCCGCTCGCTCTTCGATCGCGCACGCGGCTCGTGGATCGACAAGCGGCGACTTCAGGCATTGTTCGATAAGTGGGCGACGAGGCTCGACATTCGCGGCGCCGCGGGCGACGCCAATATCCTCGCCTTGAGCGGCGGCAACCAGCAGAAGGTTCTGTTCGGACGGGCGCTGGCATCGGATGCGAAACTGGTCCTGATGGACGACCCCATGCGCGGGGTCGACATCGGCACGAAGCTGGAAATCTACCGGTTACTGCTCGATGAAGCCGCCAAAGGCCGAACCTTCGTCTGGTACACGACCGAAAACGATGAGCTCGCGTACTGCGACAAAACCTATGTGTTCCGCTCGGGCCGGGTCACGCAAGAGTTGAGCTCGGCCGAGTGTACCGAAGAGGCGCTGCTCGCGGCCAGTTTCGAGGAGGTAACCGAGTGAAATCCATGCCGCTTCCGTTGCGCGGACCGCGCGATCTGCGCTCGGTTCTGCCGTTCGCATCGCTCGTCGCGATCCTCGTGCCGATGGCGATCATCCAACCCAATACGCTCAGCTATTTCGGCGGCGTCATGCTGCTGAATCTCGGCGTGCCGATCGTGTTCGCTACGCTCGCCCAGTTGGCGGTCATCACCGCGAATGAACTCGATCTGTCGATCGGCTCGTTCGTCAGCCTCGTTGCCTGCATCGGCGCAACCCTGTTGCAGCGTTCGCCGTGGTTGGGCGTGCTGGCGCTCGCCGGATGCGTCGTGCTCTACGCACTGGTCGGCGCCTTGATCGAGTATCGCCGCATCTCGTCGGTCGTCGTCACGCTCGGACTGTCGTTCGTCTGGAACGGTATCGCGGTCCTGCTCCTGCCCGCTCCCGGCGGCACGAGTCCGGACTGGCTTGCAGCGATGATGGGTTTCCAGTCGCCCATCATTCCCGCGCCCTTGCTGTGGACCGCGGCGATCGCCCTGTGCATGCATCTGTTCCTGATGCGCTCGTCGCCCGGCGTCGCGTTGCGTGGCGTCGGCGGCAATGCCGCCGCGATGCGCCGCTTTGGCTGGTCGGTGATACGCGCCAAGGCGATTCTCTTCGGTTGCGCCGGCGTGTTCGGCGTGTGTTCCGGTTTGACCCTGCTCGGCCTGACCACCTCCGCGGATGCCAATATCGCGTTGCGCTACACGCTGCTGTCGGTGGCCGGGGTGATTCTTGGCGGAGGCGAGTTCGTCGGCGGCCGGGTGTCGCCGGTCGGCGCCGTGCTCGGCGCCATTACGCTGACGCTGGCATCGTCGCTTCTCTCGTTCTTGCAGATCGCCCCGCAGTGGCAGATCGGCTTGCAGGGCGCCATTCTGATCGCAGTGCTGTCGCTGCGTCTTCTGGTTCGCATGAAGGAGCAACGCAAATGAGCAGCGTCCTTTCGATACGCCATACCGCGTGGTTCTGGTCATTTCTCGGCGCCGTTCTGGTCGGCGTTGTCGCAGGCGCGGTGTTTGGTCTTGGCACAGCGGGCAGCATGCTGTCGACGGCATCGGCGTTCGTCGTGTTTTCGGTCCTCGTCGGACTGGGGCAAATGCTGGTGATTTCAAGCGGCCCTGGCAATATCGACCTGTCGATACCGGCCACGATTGCGCTGTGCGGCGGTATCGGCATGCGCGTCATGGCAACCAACGATCACTCGATCATCACTGGCGTCCTCGCCGTGCTCGCCACGGGCGCGCTGATCGGTCTGTTCAACTATCTATTGATCCGGGCCCTGCGCATTCCGCCGATCATCGCTACCTTGTCGTCGAGCTTCGTGCTGCAGTCCTTCGCGATCAGCCTCGGGCGCGGCGGCGCCGCTCCCCCGCCCGCGCTCGAAGACTTCGCGCTCGCTCGCGTGGGCGGCGTCTCGGCGCTGGCGCTCGTCGCCTTGATCATTACGTCGCTGATTGCCGTCGTGCTGTTCAAGCTGGTGCAGGGACGTAGCTTGTCGGCGCTGGGTCAGAACGCGCGTGCCGCGAATTTCGCCGGGGTCAGGGTAAACCGGGTTCACTGCCTGACTTATGTGAGCTGTTCGGTGCTGGCCGCCGTCGCGGCGCTTCTGCTCGCCGCGTTTTCCGGAGGCGCCACGTTGGACATGGGTGCCGACTACATGTTGCTCTCGGTCGCCGTTGTCGTGATTGGCGGCACGCAGGTGTCGGGCGGCCGGCCGAGCGTGACCGGGACCTGGAGCGCCGCCTGCTTCCTGTTCCTGATCAACGCCCTGCTTAATGCAAGTGGAACCGGCGCGGGACTTCGGGCCATCGTTTATGGAGCGTTAATCATCGGAGTGACGGCCATCGCGACTGGACCCGCTGACGCTCGCGCATAGGGACTAATTGCGCGCCAGTTCGATGAAGGCCTTGAGGTAGTCAATTTCAGTGTCGGTCTCGCGGGCACCCAGAAAAATCTGTTTGGCAATGCCCTTGCGCCCCAAGCGCACCGGCACGACGTTCATCTTGCCGGCATACTCTTCCACCAGCCAGCGGGGCAGCGCCGCGACGCCCCTGCCGCTTGCCACCATCTGCAGCATGATGTCGGTGGTCTCGATCGCCTTGTGGCGCCGTGGCGTAACGCCAGCCGGCATTAAAAACTGATTGTAGATGTCGAGCCGGTCGATCTCCACCGGGTACGTAACCAACACCTCCCGCGTCAACTGCTCCGGTTTCACATACTCGGCGGTGGCGAGCGGGTGCTCCCGGTTCACCACCAGCACCTGCTCGTAATCGAATACCGGTTCGAAGCGCAAGCCCGGTTTGTAGAGCGGATCCGGTGTCACAAGCAGGTCGATCTCATAGCCGAACAAGGCGCCGATTCCGCCAAACTGGAATTTCTGCTTGACGTCGACATCCACGTCCGGCCAATGCGCAAGATAAGGCTCCACCACCTTGAGCAACCACTGATAGCAGGGGTGGCATTCCATGCCGATGCGCAGCGCGCCGCGCTCGCCCTGCGCATACTGCCCCAGCCGCTCCTCGGCGAGCGCCAGTTGCGGCAGCACGCGGTTGGCAACCTCGAGCAGGTACTGGCCGGCTTGGGTCAAGCGGAGGCTGCGCCCCTCGCGCAGCCAGATATCGGTACCCAGTTGCTGCTCCAGCTTCTTCATGGAATGGCTGAGTGCGGACTGGGTCACACAGAGGATATCCGCCGCAGCCGTAAGCGAGCCGTGCTTGTCCACCGCCTGAACGATGGCCAGATGAATTCTTTCAAGCATGATTGTTCATGAAAAAAACTAATGGATGGTTGAATTAACACCATTTTACTTCATAAGCCGCCTTCGTTAGGATGCCCCCATCCGCAACCTGACTGAATCAAGGCGACACGATGGCAACGACACACAATCTGGGCTTCCCCCGTATCGGCGCAAAGCGCGAACTGAAATTCGCGTTGGAGTCCTACTGGAAAGGGGAATCGTCGCTCGGCGAACTGAAAGCGCTGGGCGCCCAGTTGCGCCACCGTCACTGGGCGCACCAGGCTGATCTGGGTTTTGCGGCCGTGGGCGATTTCGCCTTCTACGATCAGGTGCTGGACATGAGCTTCACGCTGGGCAACCTGCCGGAACGCGTGCGAGGCTTTCACGGCGACGCCCTCGACAACTACTTCCGCGTCGCCCGCGGTCGTTCGGCCAAGGAAGCCGAAGACCACGCGGCATGCTGCGGTGGTGTGGCTGCCGGCGAGATGACCAAGTGGTTCGATACCAACTATCACTACATCGTGCCGGAATTCACCGCAGCGACCGGTTTTACTCTCGATGCGTCGCGCCTCGTCACGCAACTGGCTGAAGCCCGTGCCGCCGGCGTGAACGTGAAGCCGGTGATCATCGGACCGGTGACCTATCTATGGCTGGGCAAGGCAAAGGACGATTCAGACCGCCTCGCGCTGTTGCCCAAACTGCTGCCGGTGTATGGCGCGCTGCTGGACACTTTCGCGGCCCAGGACGTGGAGTGGGTGCAGATCGACGAACCGGCGCTCGTCACGGAACTGGATCCGGCCTGGCAGCAGGCATTCGTCACGGCTTACGAGGCGCTCGAAACGCGCCGCGTCAAGCTGCTGCTTGCCACCTATTTCGGCCAGTTGCAGAACAACCTGGCGTTAGCGTGCAAGCTGCCCGTGGATGGCCTGCATATTGATGCGATCAACGCACGCGAAGAAGTCGCGCAAGCGGCGAACGAACTGCCGGCAGAGCGGGTGCTGTCGGTCGGCGCAATTAACGGCCGCAATATCTGGAAGACTGACCTGAGCGCCACGCTCGACTGGCTGGAGCCCGTTGCAAAGCAACTGGGCGAGCGCCTCTGGGTCGCACCGTCGTGCTCACTGCTGCATGTGCCGGTGGATCTGGATAGCGAGCAGAAGCTGGATGCGGAGGTTCGTTCGTGGCTCGCGTTTGCGCTGCAGAAGCTGGGTGAACTGAAGGTGCTGGCCGCCGCGCTGAATCAGGGCCGTGATGCGGTCAAGGCAGAACTGGCCGCTAACGCTGCGGCGATTGCTGCACGCCGTGCGTCGCCACGCGTGAACAACCCGGCGGTCAAGGTCGCTCTCGCGAAGATCAATCCGGCCCTCGGTCAGCGCAAGAACGCGTATCCGGCGCGCGCCGGCAAGCAGGCCGCACGGTTGAAGCTGCCGGCCTACCCGACCACCACGATCGGCTCGTTCCCGCAAACCGGCGAGATCCGCCATGCGCGCAGCCAGTTCAAGAGCGGCGCACTGGACGAAGCCGGCTACAAGGCCGCGATGCACGCCGAGATCGAGCGCAGCGTGCGTGAGCAGGAAGCGCTCGGGCTGGACGTGCTGGTGCACGGCGAAGCCGAGCGTAACGACATGGTCGAATACTTCGGCGAACAGCTCGATGGCTATGCCTTCAGCCAGTTCGGCTGGGTGCAGTCGTACGGTTCGCGCTGCGTGAAGCCGCCGATCCTGTTCGGCGACATCAGCCGCCCGAAGGCCATGACCGTCGAATGGACCACGTACGCCCAGTCGCTTACCGGCAAGCCGATGAAGGGCATGCTGACCGGCCCGGTCACGATCCTGAACTGGTCCTTCGTGCGCGACGACCAGCCGCGTTCGGTCTCGTGCTACCAGTTGGCTCTGGCGATCCGCGAAGAAGTGCTCGACCTCGAGAAGGCCGGCGTGCGCGTGATCCAGATCGACGAGGCCGCATTGCGCGAAGGCCTGCCGCTGCGTCGGTCGCAATGGCAGGAATACCTCGACTGGGCCGTGACGTCGTTCCGTATCACCGCCAATGGCGTGGATGACGAAACGCAGATCCACACCCACATGTGCTATTCGGAGTTCAACGACATCATCGCGTCGATCGCCAGCATGGATGCCGACGTGATCACCATCGAGACCTCGCGCTCGGATATGGAACTGCTCGACGCATTCGACAACTTCAGCTATCCGAACGAAATCGGGCCGGGCGTGTACGACATTCACTCGCCGAACATCCCGACCGAAGCGCACATCGTGCAACTGATGAAGAAGGCCGCTGAGCGCATTCCGGCGCAGCGCCTCTGGGTGAATCCGGACTGCGGCCTGAAGACGCGTCAATGGGAAGAAGTCATTCCTGCGCTGACCAACATGGTAGCGGCTGCCAGGACGCTGCGCGCTTCCGCCTAGGACCTGTTCACGCGCCGTCCCGCACGGCGCGTTGGCCCGCTGCCGGGTCAGAGGTAAGCCGATTTGCCGACGACCCGGCCCGCCGATGCGCCGGTCACTCCATCACGATCTGCACCTTCACGTCCGTGGGCTTGCCGCTTGCCGCTTCCTCGAACGCCCGAATACCGTCCGCGAACGCAAACGAGCGTGAGATAAACGGCTTGATATCGAGCCGGCCGGATGCGATCAACTGGATCGCCCGTGGGAACATGTTGGCGTAGCGGAACACCGATTCGATCCGCGCTTCCTTGATCTGCAGCGCAACAATATCGATCGGCACCGCGTGTTGGGGCATACCGACCAGAACAAGGCAACCACCGGGACACAGCAGCTCGACGATGCCGTCGAAAGCCTTCTCGTTGCCGCTGGCCTCGAAGACCACGTTGGCGCCCCATCCTTCGGTGAGTTCGGCGACAACGTCCTGCACTTTCCGCTCGCGGATATTGACCGCTGTGACGCCTTGCACGTTGCCGATCAGTTCGAGCTTCTCGGGCACCAGATCGCACACGATCGCGCGGCTGCAACCGCCTGCGAGCGCCGCCAGGGCGCACATCATGCCAATCGTTCCCGCGCCCAGAATCACGGCCACGTCCCCGGGCTTTATCTTCGCCTTGGTTGCCGCCTGCATGCCGATCGCCAACGGCTCGACAATCGCGCCCTCCGCGAAACTGACGTTGTCCGGCAGCTTGAAAGTAAACGCAGCAGGATGCACGACGAACGGCGTGAGGCATCCATGCACGGGCGGCGTCGCCCAGAAGCGCACGCTCGGATCGAGGTTGTACATGCCTTCACGCGACGCCCGCGATGCCATGTCCGGCACACCGGGCTCCATGCAGACACGATCGCCCACCTTCAGGTGGGTCACTTCATCGCCGATCTGGATCACGGTGCCGGCCGCTTCGTGACCCAGGACCATCGGTTCATTGACGACAAATGGTCCGATCCGGCCATGCTGATAATAGTGAATGTCGCTGCCGCAAATACCCACCGTATTGATGCGAATGCGCACATCGCGCGGACCGACAACCTGCGGCAACGTGAATGGGCGCAAGCTGATACGGCGTGCTTCTTCGAGAACCAGTGCTTCCATGATTGAAGCCCTCTGCTATGGGATGAAATCGGCCGGCCTCGCGGCCGCCGTCTACTGCCAGGCTTTCGCCGTTAATCGTGCTCGTCAGGGTTCGTCGCAGAGACGGCGAGCAGTCTCTTCGTCGGTTACCAGCACCGACGGATAGCGTCCGCGTAGTGCGGCTCGCGTCACTGCGAACTTCTTCGCACCGCCGCTCACCAGAATCACTCGCTGGATCTTGCGCAGATCGTCGAGCGAAATAGCGACCGTCCGGCGGTTCAGCGGATGGTCGAGCGCCTCGCCATCGGCGTCCATGAAGTGGCCTAGCATGTCGCCTACCGCCCCCGCCTTCTGCAGCGCCCTCACCTGCTCGGGATCGTTGATGCCATAGGTCACCACCAGCGACTCCGTCAGGTCGCCGCAGGTGAGCAAAACCAGATCCGACCGGCGCGCGCGTTCGTAAGTCTCGCGTACGGCATCTTCGTTTAGGAGAACGTCGCGCACCGCCTGGCTGCTCACATAGATCGGCGCAGGAAACAGAAAGCCGTCCGCCTGGCACAAGTTCGCAAAGTCGGACACGATATCGAACGTGTTGATGCTCGGGCAATGCGAGAGGCCGCCTTGCAACGACACTGCCGAAAGCGCGCCATAAGCGCGCTGCGGTAAGGCTCGCAGCACGGCGCGGATCGTGCGCCCCCACCCCAGTCCGATGGTTTGCCCCGTCTCGAGCTGCCCCGCCAGGTAGTTCGCCGCGCCGATGCCGAGCGCGGCCATGTTGGCCTCCGTATCGGCGCCCGATGGCACCACGACCGCGGCTTCGAGCCCGAAACGCCTGACCAGCATCTCTTCGAGCGCCACACAAGGTGCGAGACGGCTATTGATGGTGATCTGCACCATCCCCGATTCGCGGCCCGCGGCGAGCAGCCGGTTCACCCGCACCCGATTGCTGCCAAGCAGTTGCGCAATCTCCTGTTGCGTAAGATTGCCGACGTAGTAATGCCACGCAACGCGCGCCTGCAACTCCTCTTCGATATCAACAGACGATTCGGTCAGCGACGTCAATGCGGGTGGCATGGATTTAGTCATAAGCATGATGAGTTTGATTGGCACAACCGGATAGTAATTCACCGCTCCTGGCGCCGCGCATCATTTCACCGCGCCCATCGTGAGCCCCTGGACCAGCCGGCCCGATACCGCCAGAGCGAAGACCACCATCGGCAACACGATCAGCGTGCCCGTGGCCATGATTTCGCCCCACGGCAACTCGTAGCCGCTCATGTAGCTGGTTGCGGCAACCGGTGACGTGATGGCGTCGGTACGGGTGAGCACCAGTGCGTAAAGCAGATCGTTCCATGAAAAGATGAAGGCGAAAATCGCGGATACGACGATGCCCGGCATCGCCAGCGGCAAGTTGATTCTCCAGAACACGCGCCACGCAGAAGCTCCGTCCAGACGCGCCGCTTCGTCGAGTTCGACGGGAATATTGCGGAACTGATCGGTACAGATCCATACGACGATCGGCAGCGAGAACGTCAGATAGAGCAGGATCAGTACGATATGCGTATCGACCAGGTCGAGCTTCGTCGCAATCAGGAAGAACGGCACGGCCAGCACCACGGGGCTCACCATGCGGTTCGAGATGAACCAGAACCACAGGTCCTCCTTGCCGCGAAATTCGAAGCGCGCGAGCGCGTAAGCCGCCGGTGTGCCGAGCAGGATCGACAGAAACGTCGTGCTGCTCGCCACGATCAGCGAGTTCAACAGGCTTTGTGCGACGTCGTGCTCGAATAGCGCGTCGATGTAGTGGGAGAGTGTCGGCTTGAACAACCAGACCGGCGGCATCGCAAGTGCGTCGGCCTGGCTCTTCAGGCTGGTCGTCACCATCCAGTAGAACGGAAACACCGACGTGAGAAACACGATCAGCAAGCCGATTGCGTGCCACACCGTCGCGCGCCGCCGCGCATGCTTCGCACGGCGCGCACGCGGCGAGAGCGGCAAAGATGGCATGCTGGTATCCGTTGATGTGCTCACACGGCCTCCCGATAGACAAAACGAATATAGAGCCGCGACAGCACGATCGTCAGGATCAGCAGCAGGACCGCCTGGGCCGACGCCATGCCCTGATCGAAGAGACGGAACGCGATGCGCTGAATATAGATGCTGATGAATTCGGTCGCCGTGCCGGGACCGCCGCGCGTCATCGTAAATACGGCGTCGAACATCTTGAGCATATCGGCGGAACGCAGAATCAGGATCGCGGTGAGCCCCGGCAACAGGTAGGGACGCTGCAGATGCCAGAGGATTTTGCTCCACTTCGGTGTCTCGAGCCTGGCGGCTTCTTCGGCTTCTTTCGGCACCATTGCAAGACCCGCGAGCAGGATCAGCGCGCAGAACGGCGTCCATTGCCAGATATCCATGATCATCACGGAGACGACGGCGAGCGTGGGATCGGCTAGCCAGTCGAGCGGCGCGATACCGAGGAAACCCAGCAAGTAATTGACCACGCCGAACTGGCGGTTGAAGATCAGGCGTCCGATCAGGCCGACCACCGCGTAGGTGGTCGCCATCGGAATCACCAGGCCGACGCGTGCCGCCACCCGCAGCCACGGCAGTGCCGTACGGTGCAACATCAATGCCGCAAATAACCCCAACGCAATTTCGATCGGCAAGGTCAGGCACAGGAACAACACCGTACGGCCGAGCGCGCCCCAGAAAGACGGATCGGAGAGCGTGGCAACGTAGTTGTCGAAACCGACAAACGGCGTTCCCGCTTCGACATCCGCGAGCTTGTACAGGTGAAACGAGTTGTAAAGCGCGAGCAGCAGCGGGTAGATGCCGATGATCGCCAGCGCCGCGACAGCGGGAAACAGGAACCAGAACGCGGGCGAGCGCGGCATCAAGCGAAAGCGCGCAGGCTGGCGCGGCCGCGCGGCGCCGCTCACTGGTGGTAGCGTGGTCTTCAGCATCGATCGTCTCCGCGGGTTGGCTTGCTGCGGCGGGCGAGACGCACATCTTGCGCCTCGCCCGCGCCGGCCTCACTTCAGCAAGGGCTTCTTGCCGTCGTAATAGCCCGCTTTCTGCAGGATTGCTTCCGTCTTGGTGCCGATGGTTTGCGCGCCGTCCTTCACCGAGACCTGTCCAAGCATGATCTTGCTGCCCCACTCGCCAATGACTTCAGACACCGCCGGCCATTCCGGGAAGCGCGGCCGATAGTCGGGCACGCCGCCCTGCCACGATTCCACCATCGGCTTCACAAACGGATACTTGTTTTGCACCGCCGGGTCCTTGTAGACAGCCATGCGGCCACTCACACCGCCCGCCTCCAGATACGGTTTCGCCATTTCCTCCGAAGTGATCCACTGGATGAAGAGCCACGCCGCAGCCTGTTTCTTCGCATTCGACTTGGCATTCACAGCCA
The DNA here is from genome assembly GCF_056619545.1 of Paraburkholderia sp. SSBN10T. Taxonomy (NCBI): domain Bacteria; kingdom Pseudomonadati; phylum Pseudomonadota; class Betaproteobacteria; order Burkholderiales; family Burkholderiaceae; genus Paraburkholderia; species Paraburkholderia sp. SSBN10T. The sequence continues at coordinate 83,875 of NZ_JBWQQI010000011.1, read as the reverse complement.
GCGAAAAGCCGCCAAGCGCGGGCTTGAGTCCCGCGGGCCCCTTGGGTTCGGTCGTGATGGCAAGACAGTTGCCGATCTTCGACTTGCTCGGATCGGTCAGCGTCGGGTAGAACGCCGACCACTCGGTGATCATGGCGACCTGCCCTTGGGCAAGCGCATTTACCGCCTCGGCGTGGTCATAGTCGACGATGCCCGGCGGCATGTACTTCATGAGCTTCTGCCGATATTCGAATCCGGACTGCGATTGTGGCGACATCAAGTTCGACTTGAATTTCGCATCGAGCAGCGAGCCGCCGTTGGGCCACAGCATGCGCATAAAGCTATCCGCCGATTGCGTTTCGCCGCGGCGCGACTGCAACGCGAACGCAAACTGGTTTTTATCGGGCTTGGTGAGCTTCGGCGCGTAGACGTTGAGCAACTCGTCCCAGGTCTTCGGCGGTTCGTCAAAACCCGCGTCCTTCAACATGCACTTGTTGTAGAACATCAAGCCCGAATAGTTATCGAACGGAAGACCGTAGGTCGTCTTGTCCCACGTGCCGAACGAGTCGAGCAGGATCGGAAAAAACCCCGCCAGGTTGAGATTCGGGTCGGCCAGTTTGGGGTTGTCAGTGAAGGTCTTGATGGGAACCAGCCACTTGTTGCTCGCAAACTCGCCGATCCACACCACGTCTACCAGCACGACGTCCTGATCGCCGCCACCCACGAAGTTGAGCACCTCCTTTTCACGGGTGTTCTCGTAGGGAACCACCTCCGTGTGCACCTTGATGCCGGTCTCTTTCTCGAACTGCGGAATCAGCTTCGACGCTGCCTTGTAGCCGGGCCGGTCGAGAAAAATGGCGTTGATGGTGGTGCCCGAATACGGCGCGGCGGCCTCCTTCAGCGTCCACGCGGATGCGCTGGATATGGATAGAAACGATGCTGTGACGCCCAGCAATGCGAACGCCGCCTGCACGTAGTGCTTCTTCATGCCTGTCTCCTGAGTAGTTCTTTTTAAAGGGGCCCAAAGCGGGCGAGGCCGGCCAGTTCGTTCAGGCGTGCAGGGGGTCCGACCCATGCTCTCATCCTTGCGCGCCCTGCTTCGTGTTTCTCCCGTTTTCCACCGGGTTCGTTTCACTTGTAATTTCGCATTTACAATTGTATATTTGGACCCGAACTGGTTGTCAAGAACAAATTCGACAAGAGGCGCATGCTGCGTTGCAGGGCGAATACGCGCACAATCCCGCTATCTTGCTCACGCCGAACCAAGGCGCACGCATCAGCAGCAACCATCTTGCATGGGACTGGAGACAAGCATGAGTGCAGTTCAGTTGCAGCAGATCCGCAAGACATTTGCCGGAACGGAAGTGTTGAAGAGTATCGACATCTCCGTGACCGATCGTGAATTCATGGTGTTCGTCGGACCTTCCGGCTGCGGCAAATCCACGCTGCTTCGCACCATTGCCGGCCTGGAGCGCTGCGACTCTGGGCAAGTCCTGATTGGCGCCGAAGACGTCACCGAGCTCGAACCGTCGCAACGGGGCGTGGCCATGGTGTTCCAGTCCTATGCGCTGTATCCGCATATGTCGGTCTACGAGAACATTGCGTTCGGACTGCGTATGATCAAGCTGCCTGAAGCCCAGATCAAGGAACGCGTGCAGCGCGCGGCGCAGATCCTGCAGATCGAGCAACTGCTCGATCGAAAACCTCGTGCGCTATCCGGCGGGCAGCGCCAACGCGTTGCGATTGGTCGGTCGATCGTGCGCGAGCCCAAAGTGTTTCTCTTCGACGAACCCTTGTCCAATCTCGATGCCGCATTGCGCGTGCAGATGCGGCTCGAATTGATCAAGCTGCATAAGCAGCTCAACGCAACCATGATTTACGTCACGCACGATCAAACGGAAGCCATGACCATGGCGGATCGGATCGTCGTGTTGAACAGCGGCAAGGTTGAACAGATCGGCTCGCCGCTCGAGCTTTACAGGACGCCGAAGAATCGCTTCGTCGCCGGGTTCATCGGGTCGCCGAAGATGAACTTCCTCGCGGTGAAGGTGCAACGTGCCGACGAGGCAGGCGTAACGATCGGCCTGCCCGGCGGCCCGCCCATCACGTTGCCGTTCATCGCGGAGGGTGTGCAAGCGGGCGATGCGTTGACCCTCGGGATTCGTCCGGAGCATCTGTCCGAGACTGCGGCGAGCGATTTGCAGGGCAAGCTGTCCGGCAAGGTGATGGTGATCGAGCATCTGGGCGGCGAAACCTTGCTGCATGTGAATCTGGATGACGGCACACTGATCCAGATTAAAGGTTCCGGGGAGTCGACAACGTCCGATGGGCAATCTGTCGATGCCAGTTTCGCGCTGCGCCACGTCCATCTGTTCCGCGAAAATGGCGAGGCATTGCCGCGTTTGCGGACGGTGATGCGAACTGCAGCAACGGCCTGAGCGAGAGAGGTTTGGCGAACGCGGCGCCGCGGGATATTGCAGTGCCGTCGCCCCCAACAGCGTGCGACAGCACTGCAGTCCTCAGAAGGAAGAATGGTTTGTCAGCACGAGCGCCAACCGGTTTCGGTTCGCCCGGCGAGTATCCGGTTAGTGCCCGGCAAGCAGAACGCTGGCAATGACACCCGTAGCGACGGCAGCCAGTACATAGTCCCCGTTCACGCCTACCCACTGATATCCGCGCGGCGGCGCTTGCAGGCCGTGCTCGTGCCAGTTGTCGACCACGTAATTGCGATCCCGGTACTCGGCGGGAAGCCGTTCACCCTTGTGCCAGTCGTTGTGGGGAACAGGACCGCCCGGACCGCCCAACGATGCGTCGCGCGGCGCCGGCCCGCGGCCATGTCCATGCGGGCGCATGCCACCGCCGTGATCATCATTGTGCTGCTGTGCGATAGCGGAAATGGACGTACCCAGTAGCGATACGATCAGGAACGGTACGACAAGTCTCGACTTCATGGTTTTGCCTCACAGAGAATGACCGGATGAAGGTCGGGTATTTCAGCTCCATATGTGCCGAAGCGCCTGCTGCGTGTCGACCGGGCGGCTATGCGAATTGGATCGCCCATCGACGCCCGGTCCCGGCGCCGGCAAATGATGTCACAAGAAGGCTAGTTGGTTCAAATCCTTCCTCGCGCAACTCCGCAAGCACTTGCGGCATCCACACTCAAGCCCCGAAGAAATCGTCAAGCAGCCGATTCACCTCCGATGCGGCCTCCATCTGCACCATATGACCTTTGCCTTCGATCACATGCACACGAACACCCTGAGGCAAGCCTTGCGCGTGGCTCGCAGGGATGATCTGGTCCTGCGCGCCCCAGATCACCAGCGTGCGCGGCGCCAGATCAGCCAGCCGGTCACGGTAGAGCCGGCGCTGCACGTTGCCGTCGAATGCAGAGGACGCAATCTTCTGCAAGGTTTCGTTCACGCCTTCGAGCCGTTTATATTTGACAATGTCCTCGATCAACTGGCGCGTCACCAGTGAGGGATCCGCGAAGAGCTTCGTCAGATGCGGTTTCAGCGTATTGCGGCTGCTACCGGCCACAAAGCCTTCGATATAGTCGCGATTGATCTCCTCGCCAAGACCGGCGCCCGCGATCAACGACAATGAAGCGACCCGCTGCGGCGCCTGTTCCGCCACGGTCAGTGCGACCAGACTCCCCATCGAATGGCCGACGAGGTGCGCCCGCTCGATGCCGCGAGCGTCGAGAAACGCGATGACGCTCGCGGCCAGTTCCTCGGCATCGCCCGTCTCGACGGCCTTGCCGGACTCGCCGTGTCCGGGCAAATCGAGCGCCCATACCGCACGATGCGCGGCGAGACCGGCGTGATTGAAGAGCCAGTTGTTCAGGTCGCCGCCGAAACCGTGGATCAGCACGGCGGGCGTGCCGCCCTCGCCGAGCTTCAGATACCGTACGGTACGACCGCCGATCTGTGCCTTCTCGGGTTGCGGACCCGCGTCGGCGGCGTCGGCGCTTGGCGGGACGAAATCGCGCTGGAATGCTGCCACCGCCTGATCGATCTCCGCATCCGGCGTTTGCGCGTCGGCCACCACGCCGAGCAGCGCACCGATCGGCAGTGTGTCGCCCTCTTGCGCGATCTGCCTGCGCAAGGTCCCTTCGAAGGCGCATTCGACGCCGGACGCGATCTTGTCCGATTCGACGTCGAGCACTTCATCGCCTTTGCCGACCGTCTCGCCCACCGCCTTGAGCCACCCGTTGACCTGCCCCTGCTCCATCGAGAGACCCCACTTGGGCATCGTAATCATGTGAATCGGCATTGCTCAGCTCCTCGCTTTCAGAACGGCTGCGGCGATTTTCTCGGCCGACGGGATGTACAGGTCTTCCAGTACTCCTGCAAATGGCGCGGGTGTGTGCGGCGCGGTGACGAGCTCGATCGGCGCCTTCAGCGAGTGAAACGCGCGTTGCGCAACGAGCGCGGCGATATCCGTTGCAATCGAGCAGCGCGGGTTCGCCTCATCGACCACCACGACGCGCCCGGTCCGTTCCGCACTCTCGAGGATCGTCTCTTCGTCGAGCGGCGAGGTGGTGCGCAAGTCGATCACCTCGACCTGGATACCGTCTCTCGCGAGTTTTTCCGCGGCGTCGTTCGCGTAGTGCACCATCCGTCCATAGGTCACGATGGTGGCGTCGTCGCCTTCACGAAGCACATTCGCTTCGCCGAACGGAATCGCATACGACTCTTCCGGCACATCGCCTTCGCGGCTGTACAGCAATTTGTGCTCGCAGAAAATCACCGGGTCGTTGTCGCGGATCGACTGGATCAGCAGACCCTTGGCATCGTACGGCGTCGACGGACACACCACCTTCAGCCCGGGAATATGGGTAAACAGCGAGGTCAGCATCTGCGAATGCTGGGCCGCGGCGCGCAGGCCCGCCCCCTGCATCGCGCGGATCACCACCGGCGTGACCGCCTTGCCGCCGAACATATAGCGAAACTTGGCGGCCTGATTGAAGATCTGGTCGAAGCACACGCCCATGAAGTCGATGAACATCAGTTCCGCCACCGGACGCATCCCGCACGCAGCCGCCCCCACCGCCGCGCCGATATAACCGCCTTCCGAGAGCGGCGTATCGAGCACGCGCCCCGGATACTTGTGAAACAGCCCCTTGGTGACGCCGAGCACGCCGCCCCACGCGTCCTGCTCGCCGGGTGAGCCTGCGCCGCCCGCGTTGTCCTCACCCATCACGATGACGCTCTCGTCGCGCGCCATCTCCTGACTCAGTGCTTCGTTGATCGCCTGAGAAAATGTGATCTTCCGTGCCATGTCTGTCTCCAGTCCCATGCAAGAGGGTTGCCAAATCAGTCAGGTCTGCTGAGCGCGTTACGGGTAAGACACGTAGACGTCGGTCAGCAGGTCCTCGGCAGTCGGAAGCGGCGCCGCCTTGGCCTCGCTCACCGCATCGTCGATCAACTGCTTGACCTTCGCATCGATGCCGCGCAACTCGCTGGCGGCGAGCATTTCCGCGCGCACCACGCGTTCCTCGAAACGCTTCAGGCAATCCTTCTCGTCACGCAGTTTCTGCACTTCGCCAGGTGCGCGATAGGTTTGGGCATCGCCTTCGAAATGACCGAAATAGCGCGAGAATTTCACTTCGACGAGCGTGGGGCCGCCGCCATTGCGCGCCCGTTCAATCGCTTCGCCCAGCGCCTCGTGCACCGCGAAGAAATCGAAGCCGTCGACGATTACGCCCGGCATCCCGAAGCCGCTCGCACGATCGGCAATGTTGTCGGTCGCCACCGACCACGTCGATGAGGTCGCCTCGGCATAGCCGTTGTTCTCGGCTACGAAGATCGCCGGCAGGCGCCACACCGAAGCGAGATTCATCGATTCGAAGATCACGCCCTGATTCGAGGCGCCATCGCCGAAAAAGCACACGCCGACGCCACCGGTCTTCTTGTACTTGGCGGCCAGCGCCGCGCCGCAGATCAGCGGCCCGCCCGCGCCCACAATCCCGTTCGCGCCGAGCATTCCCTTCGACAGATCGGCAATGTGCATCGAGCCGCCCTTGCCGTGACACACGCCCGTCCTACGGCCATAGATCTCGGCCATCATGCCGCGCACGTCGACGCCTTTGGCAATGCAGTGACCGTGACCGCGGTGGGTGGTGGCGACATAGTCCGCGACATTCAGATGCATCATCGTGCCCACCGCCGACGCCTCTTCGCCGGCATACAGGTGTACGAACCCGGGAATTTCGCCGGTGGCGAACTCAACGTGCAGACGCTCCTCGAACTCGCGGATCGTGCGCATCATCCGGTACGCCTCCAGCAGCTTTTCCTTGCTCAACTGACTCGAAACCGACATGGTGTGTCTCCTTGGAATGAATCAAATGCACTGCCTGCTTCACTGAACGTCACGCAACGGCTCGGCGCCGGGGCTGACGTCGACTCATCACTGCTATCCGCTGTGGCTTGCGGCCGCGCGCATCACAGCACAAGCCGCGTGTGCCGCCTCGCGCATGAGCTGATGCGAGACGGCATAGCGCAACGTGCGCTCGACATCCACCGTGAGCGGCCCGCCCCAGTCGAGCGAGATTTCATACCGGTCGTCGCGCTCGAGTTCGATCTCACGTTCACCGTCGAAGGCGAGCGTGCCGTGCTCGGTATCGAGGGGCGTCCATATGCCGACCTCGAAGCGTTCGCAGGTGCGCATCGTCACCTGCTCGACGCGCCCGGGCGCGATCGGCACAACGAGCGGCACACCGGCTTCGCCGTTGCGTGCAAAGCACAGATGCAAGCCGTGCGAGGCGCTGCGCTCCACCGGCGCCCACGCACCGCCGATCGACGACAAGCCGATGCCGTCGGGCGCCGCAAACGTCAAAAAGAGCGTTTCGATATCTGCCGGCTCGGACACCGCCCGGGCGCCGATGAAGCGTTGCCGGCTGACACACACGTCGACGAGCGCAATCTCCTCGCGGCCGCGATTGGGCCCGGCCACGCAGCGAACCACGAGACGTTTGTTGCGCCTCAGCGCAACCTCGGCTGGCACGGCGCCGCATGCGACCAGCGCGCCCGCGAGGCCCGCGACCGTCGCCTCGCGCAGATCGGGAAAGGCGTTGTTGGTGCCGGTGGAAAGCGTCAGCAACGGCACGTCGCCGCAATGCGCGGCCACTGCACGGTGCGTGCCGTCGCCCCCCAACACGGCAATCAGGCCGACTTCCGCGCGCACCATCGCGGCAACCCCGGCATGGGTATCGGCCACGCTGTCGGTAATCGGCTGGTCCACGAACTCGACCTCGGGCCAGCGCTGCGGCTCGACGAGCGCCGCGTGGGTGTCGAGCGCGCGCAGCAGCAGCGCCGCGACGCCGGTCCGGTCACGCAGCGTCAGCACACGGTCGACGCCGAGCGCGCCGAGACCCGCGAGCAGGCGCACGACCATGTTCGCTTTCTCTGAAGTCGGGAATACCGACGCGTGACTGGTGAGACGGCGAATGTCGCGCCCCGATGCGGGGTTCGCGATCACGCCGACGGTAAGGGCCGCTGGCACTGTCCTGTCTCCGATCCCATGCAAGAGGGTTGTTGTCGATTCTGTTGTAGAGCACGGACGAGCGTCGTGCTTCTTTATGAGCGAGACACTGCAAAGGCTGTGCCAAAACGCTTAGACGAGCACCCAAGGCGGCGAAAACTGCCTGTTTAAAGGGGTTTCAGCCTGCAAGCGGTCACTCGTCCCGCAAGATGAGGCACATCGCATAACCCGTGAGGTGTCTCAAGTACGCGCCGTTCGAGTCTCAACAGTCCCTGCAGGAAGCCCGCAAAGTCCCATGGCATAGGCCTCTGCGCCCAAGCATCGCAGTCTCGACGGCAACTGAGACAAACGTCTCACGAGTCTCACATGCTGCATTGCAGTGTGATTGCGCAGAGCAGATGTGCTACAAAAACAGCCTGCATACACCGCGTGATGCGACCGGAGCAGGCCATGCCCTATGTCTCTCAAAGCCAGCACATCGAGCGGGTGCGCGGCGCCATCGAAGGACGGTTGCCCGCACCAGCCGGTTCGCCGCGTCTGGTGTCGTCATGGCAGCGCTCATTCGAGCAATATCGGCTTGACCCCGGTTCCGTGATCGGGCCGCGCGTACTCACCTCTGCCGAACTGCGCGAAGTGCAAAGCAAGGAAGAGGCTTTCCTGCGAGCCTCGGGCCAGTGCCTGTCACGTCTGCACGAGATGATTCGCGTGGCCGACTATTGCGTGATGCTGACCGACGCGCACGGCGTCACGATCGACTACCGGATCGACCGCGATCGCCGCAGCGACTTCAAACATGCGGGGCTGTACATCGGCTCGTGCTGGTCGGAGCGCGAGGAAGGCACCTGCGGCGTGGCGAATGTATTGACCGACCGGGCGCCGATCACCGTCCACAAGACCGATCATTTTCGTGCGGCTTTCACCACGCTGACCTGCAGCGCGGCGCCCATCTTTGCGCCGAGCGGCGAGATGATCGGCGTGCTCGACGCCTCGGCGGTGCAGTCGCCGGATAACCGCGACAGCCAGCGTCTCGTGTTTCAGTTGGTGCGGCAAAGCGCAGCGCTCATCGAAGACGGTTATTTCCTCAACCAGACGACGCAGCACTGGATTCTGTTCGGCCATGCGAGCCGCAACTTCGTCGAAGCGCAACCGGAAGTGCTGATCGCCTTCGACGAATGCGGCAATGTGGCAGCAGCGAACCGGAAGGCACACGAATACATTCCCGGGCTCAACGCGCCGCGCCACATCGACGAAGTGTTCGATACGTCTGCCGTGCATCTGCACGACGTCGCGCGCACCGACGCGATTGTCGGACTGCGTCTGCGCGGCACCGGCGCGATACTGTATGCGCGAATCCGCGCGCCGCTCAGACGTGCGACGCTCGGCAGCGCTGCGGCGAACGCTGCGCGCGACACTCACGCGGACAGCCACCTCGGCGCCCTCGGCCGCTTCCTGCATAGCGCGGACCCGCGTATCGCGCACAACGCTCAGGTTGCCTTGCGCGTCGCGGGCAAGCGGCTACCCATCCTGATCCTCGGGGAAACCGGTGTCGGCAAGGAAGTATTCGCGCGCGCCGTGTACGATTCGGGCGTACGGCGCAGCCGCCCGTTCGTCGCGGTGAATTGCGGGGCGATCCCCGAATCGCTGATCGAAAGCGAACTGTTCGGCTATGCGCCGGGCGCGTTCACCGGCGCGCGCAGCCGCGGCGCACGCGGCAAGATTGCGCTTGCGCACACCGGCACGCTGTTTCTCGATGAGATCGGCGACATGCCGCTCAATCTGCAAACGCGTCTGTTGCGTGTGCTCGCCGAAGGCGAAGTGGTTCCGCTCGGCGGCGATGCACCGGTCCGGGTGGATCTCGACGTCATCTGCGCAACCCACCGCGACCTCGCACAGATGGTCGGCGAAGGCGTATTCCGCGAGGACCTCTACTACCGGTTAAGCGGCGCGACGCTGCAGATGCCGCCGCTGCGCGAGCGCGCGGACATCCGCGATGTGATCGATGCGGTGTTCGACGAGGAAGCGCAAACGGCGGGCCATGTGCTCACGCTCGATGCGCAGCTCGCGGCGCGTCTGTGCGAATTCGCGTGGCCCGGCAACATCCGCCAGTTGCGTAATGTATTGCGCTATGCGTGCGCGGTGTGCGATTAGACCCGCGTCGAACTACGACACGTGTCGCCGGATATCGGCGCACTGCTGATGCCCGGCAGCAAGGGCGGCGCGGCGCTGTATGGCGAGAGCGGGACGCGCGACGAACGCCTGCGCATCGTCGAAGCACTGACACGTCACCAGTGGCGGCCGAACGCGGCAGCCGTTGCGCTTGGTATCTCGCGCGCGACCCTGTACCGGCGCATGGCCAGGCTGGGCATTGTCGGTCCGCATCGTATCTGATCTGAACGCTGCACGGCGCTGATCGCCTCGCGTGCCACCACGGATGCCCGGATGTCGGGCAAGACCTCGCGCAAGCTTACTTGTTGCGGCTGCCTCGTACCCAGGTGCGCAGCGTGCCCGCAGAGATTCCGAAATGCTCAGCGACACGCTTTTGCGTCGCAAGCTCCGCGGACGGCGGGTGCGCAGATGCGTCGATAGCGCGCTCCTTGCCGCCCGGAATCAGATGGGCAGGCAAGATCTCCTTGCGGAAGAAGTCATTCGAGCGCGCTTGCGGTGCAATCGTCTCGTCCGGATCGAATGCGAACGACTGCTTGCCGGGGTCGTAAGGCGCCTTGTCATAGATGCTCTGCAGGCATCCCTCGCATACTTGCGCCGTCGGCGCGAAATAGGCAATCCCGTCGACATCGGGACGCGTGTCGGCCCAGCGCAGCGCCTGCTGCTCCGCGTGCTGGTCCGTGCTCTCATCGAGCTTGCCACGATGGAACCGCGGGTACTGGCCACCGGTTGCGTCGCCAGACATCGTGACCACCTGGAGACCGCTCACGATGGCCCCCAGGGCCGGATCGCCGGAAAGCATCGCGGCCGCATCGCCGCTTGCCGCGATACCGATCTCATACGAACCGCCGCCCTCTCCCTTTTTCCTGAAGACGAAGGCCAGAAGCGTCGTTGAACGGTTGCGTTCTCCCAGTTCATCCCGCAATGCTTCACGGATGTTGTCAGCCCGGGTGCGTGCTGCTTCGAATTGGGGCTTGTCTTTCTCAGGCACCTGAACCAGCGCCTTGGACCCGACATCCGCTGGACCTTGCCGTTCACGGAGGGCTCGCGGGTCCTTCTGTTCCGTCATCGGCGGCGTTGCTTCGTCCGGCTTTGCACGGAAGGTTGCGCTGTTCCAGCGCGCTTGCATCAGCGTCGCGACGGGCATGCTGCTATCGAGCGGCGCGTGTGGTGTCGACAAGTCACTGGCGGCGCTAGGTGCGCCAATGAGCGAGCGCTCCGGGGCGCGTTGACTCGGCAAATCTCCGGGCGATTGGCCCGGCAGCGATTCGCCGGTGGTGAACCGGCCGCCATCGGGCAGGCCGCCGCGAATTCTCCCGGACATGGCGTGTTTTCCTGAAGTGGAAACTTTCCTGAAGCGCAAGCGCTATTGCCCCAGCGTATAAAGTGCGCAGACCGGATGGGACGCGGCAGCGAAGTCACGGCCTTGTATGCGAAGACAATGATCGAATCTCTAGATGCCAGTCGACACCGGCAAGGCAGGCTTCCGATGCAAGCCGCTGAAAAGGAGCAGCGCCACGCCAGCCATGATTCCAACGTCCGCAATGTTGAATATGCCCGTTCGCAATTGCCCGATTCCCATATTCAGGAAATCAAACACTCGACCATCATAAAGACAGCGATCGAGAAGGTTGCTGAGGCCGCCGCCCAAAATACTCGCAATAGCGACCACTTCGATCACGCCAAGTCTGCTTGAACGCACGAGCCACGCAAGCAAACCGGCAAGCGTCGCCAGGACACCATATACGAGCACCAGATTGCGGGCCGACCCGGACATGCCAGCCCCAAGGCTCAAGAACGCACCGTGGTTATAGACTGGAACAACCACCAGACTTCCTGCGAGGAGCGACACCATCTCGCCCGGCGTCAAAATCTGCTTGAACAACGCCTTTGTGAGCTGGTCGGCGACGATCCAGGCAAGCGCGGCAAGCACCGCAATAGTCAACCTCTGCCTTGTAGTCATTAAAGTAAAGATGCCACGTCGATACGGGAAGTCCCCATTGTAGCCAGGCTTGTGCCCCCCGAACGCGCTGTGGAAGGCGTCATCATCTACACTGCCCCTTCGATCACGTCAATTGTGTAAATTGCAGCAATTGCTTGAGGCACCCAAGTTAGTCCAACATGTGTTGCGCGCCGGTTGCGCCGCTGCCCCTGGGGCCCACAACCGCAAGTCGCTTCTCCACAAGGCCGTGTCGTATTGCTGCCGGGCGCCGGCGACGCGCGGCCACTACAGTCCAGAAACTGCACCCATGCACGGCATCCGAAGCATCCGACCCACCCGAAGCACACCATGAAACCGGCCAACGAATCCTGGGTCCGCGACACGGCAGCCGGCCTGGCGTCCGCGCCGTCGGCCGGACACGCCGAACCGACGTCCGCCGAAACGCGCACGCCCACGCTCAACGAATCGGTCAACCGGGCGGTTGCACCGCTGATCGGCGGCACGCTGCAACCGCCCGCACAAGCAGGCGAGTCCGCCCACCCTGCCCAACCCGCGGGCGCGGCGGCGCCCGTCAGCAGTTTGCAGGCGACTGCCATCCTGCTGCTCGGCTATGCGATTCTCATTACCGGCAACGGTCTGCTCGGCACGCTGATCTCGTTGCGGCTGATCCAGCAGCAAATGCCGTCGCTGGTGGTCGGCGTCGTGCAATCGGCGTATTACGTCGGCTTCATGGTCGGCGCGCTGTGGGGCGGCGGGTTGATCGGACGGGTTGGACATCATCGCGCCTTCGTGACGTTTGCCGCCGTCTCGGCGTGCTGCGCGCTCGGATATGCCGCGTGGAGCTCGGCCGCGACGTGGGTCGCCTTGCGCTTTGTGATGGGCTTTTGCCTCGTCGGGATTTTCACGGTGGTCGAAAGCTGGCTGCATCAGGTGGCGAGCAACGCCCAGCGCGGACGCGTGTTTTCCGCGTACCTGATCACCAATTATCTGGGCGTCGGCACCGGACAGTTCCTCATTGGTCTTGCCGATCCGGCAGGCTTCGCCCTCTTTAGCGTAGTCAGCGCGCTGTTTTCGGCCTCGCTGATACCGGTCGCGCTAGCGGGCCATGCACCGGCGCCGTCTGCGCCCGCTGAGCCGCTAGGCAGCCGCGGCGGTTCGCGCCTCGCACGGGGACTCTCGGGTTTGAGCACCGTCTACAAATGGGCGCCACTGGGCGTGTATGGCTGTCTCGCCGCCGGTCTGCTGAACAGCGGTTTCTATACGTTGCAGCCTGTGTTCATGCGCCGCCTCGGTTACTCGGTCACCGACGTTTCGCACTTCATGGGCTTCGCGCTGCTTGCGGCGCTGCTGCCACAATGGCCAGTCGCGCGGCTTGCCGACCTGTTCGACAGGCGCATCATCATCGTGGCCATCACCGCGCTCGCCGCGGCCTGCAGCCTGCTGCTGTTCGTGCTGCCTGGCGGCACGCTGGTCGAAGTGCTCGGTTACGTGTACGTCAGCGTGGTGTTCTCGCTGTACGGCGTGGTGACGTCGTACGTGAACGATTGCATTCCGGCCGACCAGCGCATTGCCGTCAGTGCCGGCCTGCTGCTGATCTTCTCGCTCGGCGCGAGTGCTGGTCCTACGCTCGCATCGGCATTGATGGCGCTGGCGGGACCGGGTGGCCTGTATCTGTTCACGACGCTCGTGACCTGCACACTGGCGGCGCTCACGCTCGGCAGTCTGCGAACGACCCCGCGTGCCATCCGCTGACGACTAACCCGCGCCGTGCCTGCGCTCACTGCGGCGCGAGCCACACCACGGTCAACGACCGCACGCCCTGCGCGCCGCGAATCAGCACGCCTTCGATATCCGCGGTCGCCGACGGCCCCGTCACCAGCGCCGCGTAGCGCGCGTCGCGAAAGTCCGGCCGGCGGTAAACGTCCTGCAAGCCGTCGATAAGCTGAGCCGGGTCGAGCAGCACGATCAGGTGCTGGACCAGATAACCGATTGCGTTGACGCAATACTCCTGTTCGCTGAACCACACCGAGCCGGTCTCCGCGACGCCGAAGCGGGCCCGCACCACGCCCACCTCGACGTCCTGCAATGAGGCCGGCGGCGTATCGGCGCTCAGCGCGCGGGTGCCCGGCACTTCGGCGCTCGCCGAGCAAACCGAGGCCTGCGCGCCGAAACGCTCATGGATCAGCGCCAACACCTCGGCTGCCGATGCAGCGTCGACACAGGTGCCGCCCATCCCCGCCAACGCGGCGGTAAAGCGCGCGCGCAGATCGCCGCCAGGCGAGGCGAACAACGGCACCACGGGACGCTGCCGCGCGTCGGGCTGGGCCGCGCGCACTTTGGCGAGAAAGGCTTCACGCGTTGTCATCACCACCTCCACGACTCTTTCGATACCACGCGTGAAACGTCATCTTCGGCGCTTGCGGCAGTTCGCGGTGCCGGCCCCAGATATTGAGCGGGTTATACAGCACGAAATTCGGCAGCCGGCGCAGCGCGCCACCCATCGACGCCACCGTCGCCCGGTATAGCGTTGGGCTCGCCAGCAGGCGCCCGGCCATCTTCAGCACTTCCTGCTTGACGAACGGCACTTCGTGGCGCTCCGTAATCACTTCGCGCCATTTGTAGATCTGCTCGTGGATATTGATCTTCACCGGACACACATTCGTGCAGCTTCCGTTTAGCGTCGAGGCGAACGGTAGCGCGCTATAGCGTTTCAGATCGAAGGTGGGATTGATGATCGCGCCAATCGGACCCGAATACGTGCCGCCATACGACAGGCCGCCACTGCGCCGGTACACCGGGCAGGTGTTCATGCATGCGCCGCAGCGAATGCATTTGAGCGAATACCAGAAGTCCTGCATCGCGAGGCGCTCGGAGCGGCCGTGATCGACGAGGATAAAGTGCATCTCGGCGCCCGGACGCGGCGCGCGAAAATGCGAGGTGTATTGGGTAATCGGCGAGCCGAGCGCGCTGCGCGACAACATGCGGATAAACACGCCGAGGTCCGCAATCTGTGGAATCAGCTTCTCGATACCAATAGAGGCAATATGCAGCGGCGGCACATTGGCCGACAGGTCCGCGTTGCCTTCGTTGGTGCACACCACCACCGTGCCTGTTTCCGCAACCGCGAAATTGCAGCCTGTCATACCCGCTGTTTTCTCGCGCACGAAATACGGCCGCGTATTCATCCGCTGGCTTTCGGCGAGGTAATGGATGTCGCTGTTCTGCGGATCCGTGCCGATGGTGCGGCCAAACAGTTGTGCAACGTCGCCGCGCAGCTTGTGCACGGCCGGCACCACCATATGGCTGGGGTCCTGGTGATCGAGCTGCTGGATACGCTCACCGAGATCGGTTTCCATCACGGTAATGCCGCGCGGTTCGAGATAGTCGCGCATCGCGCATTCGTCGGTGAGCATCGACTTGCTCTTGACGAGCGTCGTCATGCCGCGCTCCGACATGATCTCGTACACCAGTTGATTGTGTTCTTCGGCCGTCGCGGCCCAATGCACGAACACGCCGTTCGCTCGCGCCGCCGACGCGAACTGGTCGAGATACTCCGATAGATGCGAGAGCGTATGTTCCTTGATGCCCGATGCCAGTTCGCGCAGGGTTTCCCATTCGGCTATGTTGTGGGCCTGGGCGTCGCGCTTTTCGCGCAGGTCCCACAGGCGCTTGTCGTGAAACGCCACATGCTCGGTCTTCTCGATGAAAGCGCCGGCGGCTTTCGCGTGGTCGATCCGCCTCATTCATGTGCTCCGTTCAAGACCTGCGCGATATGGATAAAGCGCGCGTCGGCTTTCATCCGTTCTGCGCAGCCTTGCTGGTGCATCAGGCACGACATGTCGCCCGACACGATGTACTCCGCCCCCGCGTTCAGATGGTCGCGGACCTTGTCCTGACCCATGCGGACCGACACCGGCTCCTCGGTCACCGAGAACGTGCCGCCGAAGCCGCAGCATTCGTCGGGGCGCGCGGGCGTGACGAACTCGATGCCCTTGACGCCCTTCAGCAAGGTCAAGGGCTTCGAAAACGGCACACCGGCGACTTCGGAGATCGACGCCTGTTTCAGGTGTCGCAAGGCACTACAGCTATTGTGGAGTCCTACCCTATGCGGAAACTCGGCCCACGGGAAATCTCGTGCACCTAGCACGTCGTGCAGGAATTCGACCAGTTCGTACGCACTGGCCCGCACTTTCTTGACCTCGTCGGTCTGCTCGATGGCCGTCAAATGCTCGCGCACGTGATGAATGCAACTTGCCGACGGTCCGACGATGTAGTCGTAGCCGGCGAAGTTGCTCACAAATACCTTTTCGGCGCCGGCTGCTTCGGCCTGGGCGCCGCTGTTGCCCATCGGCTGCCCGCAGCAGGTCTGCTCCTGCGGATAGTCGACTTCAATGCCGAAGCGCTCGAGCAATTCGAGCGTCGCGATTCCGACTTCGGGATAGAACGCATCGATAAAGCATGGGATGAAGAGTGCGACTTTCATGGTTTCCAGGGCCAGCTTATTGAGGGGACACAGCAATGCCGGGCAGGCGCACGAGCCTATGACTACTCTACTGCGGATTCCGCGCCGTTGATGACTACACGATGCATTTTGCTCGACCAGTATGACTGGTATTGTTGGTCTGACCAAGAATATACGGAAGGGGAAAAACCGTGTCAATCGGGGTGCCCTCAAGCGCGCCCGCCAGATCACCGAAGCCTTTGGTTCCCGCAATACGAAACGGCAAGCCAATCAAGCTCAGAAATTTCGAGCCGTAGTTGCGGCTCAACGTACGTAAAAATTGGTTTTGAGGGTACCCCGAATGGCATCAAGATGCATTTCGAATAATTTGCGATGCAATTTAACTGAATATCTAAATTACACGTCTCCATAAAAATGAGACGGTAATATGTTTTTCAATTTTCGATATATGCAATTTCACAAAAAAACTTGACGGAACTTTGCCTGAAGAACATTATTTTCCTCGACTAAAGGCAATCGTACATTCTGTGGAAAATCCAGCAGACAGTTTATAAAACCCCTTACCGATCAACCATTTGCACATCCCTCGGCTCCGTGAAAACGGCGGAACCACGTGCCAGCAGCCCGGCAACTGCCCGCCGGCAGATATTGCACGATCAGGAAGATTACCTCGCGAAATATTACCGCGCAGCAAAACATTCGTACCGCACCTGCATATAAACGTCCCAATTAGGAGTGTTATATGGCTGGACAGCATCATTTCTTAATGACACCAGGTCCGTTGGCCTTGAGCGACGAAGTGAAAGCGCAGATGCAATTCGATATGGGCTCGCGCGACCAGAGCTTCAAAAACATCACGGCTTCGGTGCGCGAACTGATAATCGACCTGATCGACGGGAACGGCACGCATTCGGTCGTCCCAATCCAGGGCAGCGGTTCCTACGGTATGGAGGCCGCGCTGGCTTCCTTCATCGAGCCGTCTGATCGACCGCTCGTCTGCATCAACGGAATTTACGGCGAGCGGATACTGAAGATACTGGAGCTGCGGGGCGTCGAGGCCGTCAGCATGAAGGCACCGAGTGATCAACCGCTCTCGGTCGCCGACATCGCCGCGCATCTGGAGCGGGACCGCACGATCACCCATCTTTGCTTCGTGCATTGCGAGACGACTACCGGTGTTATCAATCCACTCGGTGCGATCGTGGATCTGGCCAGACGACGCGGCGTCAGGACGATCATCGACGCGATGAGTTCTTTTGGCGCTGTCGATATCAGTGCCAGGCGAATCGCTTTCGACGTGCTCGTGACATCCAGCAACAAATGCATCGAGGGTCCGCCGGGCGCGGCCTTCGTCATCGCATCACTGGATCTGCTAAGAAGCAAGGGCAAGCCGGTCAATTCCTTTGTCCTCGATGTCCGTGACCAGTGGCAAAGTTTTGAGAAAACCGGTGAATGGAGATCCACGCCACCCACGCATGTGATCCAGGCATGCGCAAAAGCGCTTGAGGTGCTTACCGTCGAAGGCGTGATCCGCCGCGGAGAGCGTTACGGCTCGGTGCGTGACGAAATCCTCCGCGCGACCGAACGATACGCATCGCCGCTTCTGAACGCCCACGTGCGATCGCCCGTGTGTCTGGCGCTCACGGCGAACGGCATCATCAATACCCAGAATGATTTCGATGCGCTCTACGCGCATCTTGCCGACTACAACCTCTACATCTATTCGAAGCTGCATCTTCAGACGCGCAGCTTCAGGATCGGATGCATAGGCTCCATCAAGCCGGCATGGATCCGCCTGCTGGCGACCGCATTTCACGATTTCTTCGACGCGTCCAGGATTACCGGAAGGGCGTCGGTCCACCTCGAAGCTGAATTCGTCAAAGAGGTCTCGTAACATGTCCCGGAATATTCCCGACACGGAAATGTCCAGAGAAACCGCGCTCCTGTATGCCGGTTATCGGCACGACCCCGTCACCAAGGCCGTCGCGGTGCCGATTTACCAATCCACCGCCTATGAGCTCGACGGCGATCTGTCGAAGATCGCTGACATCTACAACGTCAAGGAAGATGGCTTCACCTATACGCGGATCATCAATCCGACCACGCGCATCCTCGAACAACGATATGCCACGGTGGACGGCGGCGCCGATGCGCTCGCCGTGGCATCGGGACAGGCCGCGACGTTCCTTGCCCTCGTGAATCTGTGCAGCGGGCGGCCGGGCGACAACGTGGTGGCATCGAAGTACCTGTACGGAAATTCATGGAACCTGTTGTTCAACACGTTCAAACGGTTGGGCATCGAGGCGCGATCGGCCGATCCGCGAGAAGTGCCGTCGTTCGAATCGCAGATCGACGATAGGACCATCGCGATTTTTGGCGAGGTGTTTTCCAACCCCTGTCTCATACCGTTTCCCGTCGCGGCGCTTGCCGAAATCGGCAAACGCCACGGCATTCCACTCGTGGTCGACAACACGACCACGCCGCTGGTGTCCCGCCCCGCTTCGCTTGGCGCCGCCATCACCACGTATTCGGCAACGAAATACATCTGCGGCCACGGCACGACGCTGGGCGGGTTGGTGGTCGACAACGGCAACTTCGCCTTCGACGATCCTTCCCGTTTCCCCCTGTTCAATGAGCCCGACGAAGCGCATGGCGCGATACTCTGGCGCGATGCCGTCCGGAAACTGGGCGACCTTGGCGCGAGCGCCTATCTGCTGAAGGCGCGGATGACCTGGCTTCGCGATACCGGTGCCGCGCTCAGTCCGTTCGCGAGCTTCCAGTTGATTCAAGGCCTGGAGACACTGCATCTGCGCATGCAACGCCACTGCGAAAACGCCGCGGCGGTGGCCGGTTTCCTGAAACAGCACCCGAAGGTCAGGCGCGTCTCGTATCCGGGGCTCGCCACCGGACGCGATCGCGAACTCGTCGACGAGCTGGTCGACGCCCGTGTCGGTCATGGCGCCATGATCATGTTCGAACTGGACAACGAGGCGGCCGGGCGGACGTTCATCCAGAACATCAGGCTCATGTATCACGTTTCGAACGTGGGTGATGCGCGGACACTCGTGACGCATCCCGTCTCGACCACTCACACCACCGTCCCGAAAGAGAAGCGCGAGGCCGCGGGAATATTCGACGGATCAATCCGCCTGTGCGTCGGCATCGAAAACGTGGACGACGTGATTGCCGATATTCAACGCGGGCTCGACGCCATCTGATGCCCAATCCGGCGAGGAAGATAACCATCATGGAAACGTCTCAGGCCTGGAAACTGCGGAACAAGCGGTTCGATACATTCCATTTCTCCCGCGACATCACGCGGGATCTGTCCGAATTGCGACCGGACAACATCACCGGCGCGCTGTACCTGCTGAAAGACTACCTGATCATGCTGGCCTGCGCTTTCGTCACGGTTCGGTTTAGCTGGTGGCTTTACCCGATCGCGGTGCTGATCATTGGCGCGCATCAACGCGGGCTGACGACGATTTCGCACGATGCCGCGCACCGGATACTCGCGAAAAATACGAGGTGGAACCATTTCCTCGGCATTACGTTCGCCGCCTACCCGATCTTTCAACGCCATTGGGCCTATCGCGTTTCCCATGTGCATCTTCATCATCCGCACCTTGGCGATCCCGAGAAAGATCCCGACCTGCAGTTTTTCATCTCGTCCGGGGTCTATCAGATCCGCGAACCGCGCGAGTATGCGTTTTCGATCGTCTGGAAGGCCATTCTGGGCGGGGCCACGCTGCGCTATCTGAAGTACCTGTGGCGCAACCGCTTTCTGATCTCGAACAAGGACGACAAGAGCGTCGACAAACGGGGCGCCGCCATCGATTCCTACGGGTTTGCGGCCTTCTGGGTGATCGTCATAGCCGGCTTTGCGCTGGCCGGGGCACTGCATTTACTGGTGCTGTTCTGGCTGATTCCCTATCTGACCACCTTCCAGATACTGGGCTGGTTCATCGAGATCGCCGAGCACTCGCCGATGTGCGAGACCGAGGTCGAAAACGTCTATCTCACGCGCAACCGAAAGGGCAACCTGATCGAACGGCTGCTGTTCGGCGTGAATCTCGATGAATACCATCTGGAGCACCATCTTTCTCCCGGCGTGCCGTTCTGGCTGTTACGGCGCGCCCAGAAAATCCGCATGCGTGATCCGGACTATGCCGAGATAGCCAATTCCTGGGGCGGTCTGTTTGTGCGTGGCCCGAAGGGGCAGCCGAGCGTCATCGGCCAGCTGCTTGAGCGGAACCGGCGTCTCTACGACGCGCGGCATGCATCCCTCTCAACGGCGGTACAAGAGCCATGATGGACAAGCCTCGTCATGCGGGTCGCGCCGTCGTCGGAATCACGGCCAATCGTCACCTTTACGACGGCGTTCACCGTGACTGGTTGCGGCGGCGCTATATCGAGGCGCTCGAGCGGCACGCATCCGTCGAATGCGTGATCTTGCCGACGATCGACGGTGATCTGCCCTGGGATGCAACCGTGCGCAAATTCCGCGAAGTGATGCGGCGCCTGGACGGCCTGGTATTGACCGGCGACGAATCGAATCTCGATCCCGGTATCTTCAACGAGCAGCAACGCGTCTGGAATCGCGCGGACGACGATGTCATTCCCGGCGAGCGGGATCGGCCAAGGGATCGTCTGTCATGTGCCGCATTGTCGGTCGCGGTCGAACTTGACATGCCGATCCTCGGTATCTGTCGCGGTTTGCAGGAGATGAGCGTGCATCGGAACGGCACGCTGCATGCCGATTTGTCGCTGGTGAGCGAGGGCATCGTGCATAGCGAGAACCCGAACGTGCCTCGCGATCAGCAGTATCTCCCCGTTCATACGATCCAGGTCGTTCCCGGCGGACTACTGTCATCGGTCGTCGAGGACCGCGAGCTCTACGTCAATTCCCTGCACAACCAGGGCATCACGACGGTGGCGTCCGGTGTTCAGTCGGAAGCGGTCACCGAAGATGGCGTGATCGAGGCGCTGTCCTACACGACGTCAGCGGCCTTTCAGCTCGCGGTGCAGTGGCACCCCGAATGGCACGCCGCCAGCGATGCCACGAGCCGGAAGATTTTCAGAGCATTCGGAAGCGCATGCCATGCATATCAAGCAACGGGACAATTGTCGGGATAGCGGCCGGACAGGTTTTTCGGGAATCCAGTCTCCCCTCCATTTCAATCACCCCTTCAGGCCAACTGGCGGATTTATGGATTTACATTTGCTGGCTTTGTTTTCCGTTGCCTTCACGTCCGCGGTCGCCGTGCCCGGTCCGAACGTTGCGTTTGCAGTAGCCCAGGCGATCAAGCATGGAATCAGAACGACCATCCCCGGTGCATTCGGTTTCGGGCTGGCAACCGCCATTCACGCGACGGTCGTGCTGTCGGGCGTCGGTTTGATCATTCACGCCCATCGCTGGATCCTGATTTACCTGCGATGGATCGGGGCGATCTATCTCGCCTGGCTCGCGTTCAGCGCCTTCTTCGCGAAATCCGGGCCGAGCGATGGGAACGCCGGCAATTCGAGCCCGAAGCAGATGTTCGTCGATTCGCTGCTCGTCTCCCTGACCAACCCCAAGGGATGGCTGGCCAGCCTGCTCACTTACCCGGTCTTCATCAGCCCGCGTTTTCCGTACACCACCCAGGCAATCTCCCTGGGTCTGGCGGCGACGCTCATTTCTCTCTCGATCTATAGCGGGTACATGTTCCTCGCCCACAAGGCGCGCGCGGCCTTCGACAACAAATCCGCGCTCAACAGGGTAACAGGCGTGATTTACGCATTGGTCGCGCTTGGCCTGGTCCTGTTTCCTTATTGATGGACTGGAATCACCAACGGTTTATCGATCAACGGCACGACAAAAAGGAGCACCATGATCTTCGACTATATTGTGATTGGCGGTGGCAGCGCGGGGGCGATCATCGCGCGACGGCTCGCCGATGCCAATATCGGCTCGGTCCTGCTCATCGAAGCAGGGCCGCCTGACGAGGGAATCCCCGCGATGATGGATATCTCCCGTCTGTTCGAACTCGATTCCAGTACGGATTGGGGATTCCTTGCCAATCCCACGAAGCATTCCGGCCGCCAGCTCACGTACTCGCGAGCGAGGATGCTGGGCGGCTGCGGCAATCACAACGACTGTGCCTATCTGGTACCGCCGGAAGCGGATTTTGATGCATGGCTCGAGCTTGGTGCCGATGGATGGTCGGGGAAGGATGTCAGGCCGTATTTCGAGCGTCTGAAAGAACGCGTCACGATCGAGCGGCGTCCGGAGCGCCACCTCGTTTCCCGCGCGTTTATCGAGGCGGGCGTCGAGCTCGGTTTGCCGAAGGTCGATTTCGGCAAGCGGGTCGAGCCCGGCATCGGCATGCTGACCTTGAACGCGCAGGGGCGCCTGAGGAGCTCGTCGTCCGTCGCCTACCTCCATCCGTTGACGTCCTTGCCCCCTAATCTGGAAATCCTGACCGACACGCTCGTCAGCAGGATCGAGTTCACTGGCAGCGTGGCCAGCGCCTGTCTTACCGATAGGGGGCGCATTGCCGCCCGGCGGGAAATCATTGTTTGCGCAGGGAGCATCCAGTCTCCGCAGCTTCTTTTGACCTCGGGAATCGGCGCTGCGGCCGATCTGCGTGAACTCGGCATCGAAGTGGTCCACGACAGTCCCGGTGTCGGCAA
Organism: Paraburkholderia sp. SSBN10T; assembly: GCF_056619545.1. Taxonomy (NCBI): domain Bacteria; kingdom Pseudomonadati; phylum Pseudomonadota; class Betaproteobacteria; order Burkholderiales; family Burkholderiaceae; genus Paraburkholderia; species Paraburkholderia sp. SSBN10T. Next base: position 61,175 of record NZ_JBWQQI010000011.1, on the reverse strand, counting down.
ACACCTGATCGATCACTACTCGGTGCCGGTGATTTTCGAAACGGCAGCGCCGGTACCCGATTGGGACATCACGCCTTACGAGGCGATCGCCATGCTGAACACCACACCGGGCGCGCAATCGGCGCAGAGCCAGGTGCAACTCGGCCTGACGGCCGGCTGGGTCAACGGGCGGTTCGGTGACGAATACCAGGCGTCGGCCCCGAAAGCGAGATCCATCATTGCGCTCGAGCCGAATGTCGCCAGAAGCCGAAGCCATGGGGTTCTGAAAATTACCTCCCCCGATATCCGCGTCGCGCCGACGATCGACCTCAACTATCTCTCGGACGCTGATCATTACGACGAGAATGTTCTACTCGAGAGCGTTTCGTTTTGCCGGCGGCTGGGCCAGACGGCAAGCTTCAAAAAGATTATCAGCAGGGAATTGCTGCCTGGTCCCGACATTACTCAAGAGCGCGATCTGCGCGAATACATCCGCAACAACTGCCAGACCTACTATCACGCATCCGGTACCTGTAGAGCGGGCTCCGCCAATGATCCGAACGCCGTCCTCACCCCCGATCTGAAGGTCAAGGGGGTTTCCGGGCTGCGGGTCTGCGATGCGTCCGTATTTCCGGCGATGGTGTCGGTCAATATCAATGCAACCGTGATGATGGTCGGCGAAAAGGCTGCGGATCTGATTATTTCCGATGCCAGGCAGTTCGCTTTCGCCGAAGCAGGCAGCCAGCCAGGCGTGGATTGACGAGCACCCGGCCGATCGATGCCGTCTGTTGCGAGAGCCGTGGCCGAATCGTTTTGACACCTGGCGCGTACATTTGACTCATAACGGAGGCTGCAAGCCCATGCCGATCAAAATTCCCAAAGGTCTACCCGCGGTGTCTGCACTCGAGACGGAAGGCATCATGGTGATAGACGAAGAGAGCACGGTATTTCAGCATCACCGGCCGCTGCGCGTCGGCTTACTGAATCTCATGCCGAACAAGGTCAATACGGAACTCCAGATTGCCCGCCTGCTCGGCGCCACACCATTGCAGGTCGAACTGACGCTCGTCAAGATCACCAACCACGCGCCCAGGAACACACCGACCGAGCATCTCGTGTCGTTCTACCACGACTGGCTGGACGTCAAGGCGCAGAAATTCGATGGGTTCGTCATTACTGGGGCACCGGTCGAAACGATCCCTTTTGAAAAAGTGAGTTATTGGGACGAACTCACCAGCATCTTCAGCTGGACGCAAACCAACGTTCATAGCTGCTTCAACATCTGCTGGGGGGCCCAGGCGGCAATGCATTATTTTCACGGCATGCCGAAATACGCGCTGCATGAAAAAGCCTTTGGTGTGTTCAGGCATCGCGGCCTGAAAATCGACTCGCCGTACCTGAAGGGTTTTTCAGACGATTTTGATATCCCGGTGTCACGCTGGACGGAAATGCGGCATACCGACATCCCGGCCGACAGCGGCATCTCCGTGCTGATTGACTCGCCGGAAACCGGCCTCTGCCTGCTCAACGACCCCAAACGTCACGCGCTCCACATCTTCAACCACATCGAGTACGACTCGCACACGCTGGCCAACGAATACTTCCGGGATCGAGAGGCGGGCAGAGATATCCATCTTCCGAGAAACTATTTTCCTGAGGATTGCGAAACCCTGCCGCCAAGAAACCGGTGGCGCAGTCACGCACATCTGTTGTTCGGAAACTGGATCACCCAGATTTTTCAAAGCACCCCATCCGATCCGGGCAGGATCGGCAATGATCGATGATGTCCGCCCGCCGCCGGACGACGTACGCCGATACGGACAGAACCACCCCGGCCTCTGCCGTCGACCCAGGGGCATCCCATGCAGTTGACTGAAATGGCACCTTCTTCTTGATCGGTGGGTGAAAAACATGAGCATGAAATTCGATGAATTGAAGCACGCAGTGGCCTCCGGCGTCATCGACACCGTGCTTGTCTGCATGGTGGACATGCAGGGCCGCCTGATGGGAAAGCGGTGTCATGCCGATTTCTTTGTCCATCACGGTTACCAGGAAACGCACGCCTGCAATTACTTATTGGCCGATGACATGGACATGCTGCCGGTGCCCGGTTACATCAGCGCCAGTTGGGCGGAGGGTTACGGCGATTTCCTGCTCAAACCCGACCTTTCCACCTTGCGGCGGCTGCCATGGCTCAACGCGACCGCATTGGTGATCTGCGATGTGTTCGATCATCATGGACGGCCGGTCACCCATTCGCCGAGACAGATTCTGCAGAAACAACTGCGCCGGCTGGCCGATAGAGACATGTGCGCCTGTTTCGCATCGGAGCTGGAGTTCTATTTGTTCGATGAATCCTACGAGGCGATATCGAGGAAAAAATACAATAAGCTGGAGACATTCGGCGCCTACAACCAGGATTACCACATCCTCTCGACGACGCGCCAGGAATCCGTCATGCGTCCGATCAGAAACGGACTGCACGGCGCGGGAATCGCCGTTGAATGCTCCAAGGGCGAAGGCGGTTCGGGTCAGGGAGAAATCAATGTCCGTTATGCCGACCCGCTGGTGATGGCCGATCACCATACGCTCGTCAAACACGGCAGCAAGGAGATCGCGGCGCAGCACGATAAGGCGATCACCTACATGGCCAAGTGGAGTTATGACCTGGCAGGCTCCTCCAGCCATGTCCACGCTTCATTGCGGTCTCTGGACGGGCAGCCGCTGTTTCATGACAACAGGTCGCCTCACGGCATGTCCGATCTGATGCGCCATTACCTTGCCGGCCTGCTGAAGTATTCGAAGGACATCACCCTCTTTCTGGCGCCCTACATAAATTCCTACAAGCGATTCCAGATCGGCACGTTTGCGCCGACCAGGATCGCATGGAGTCGGGACAATCGGACGGCCGGCTTCCGCCTTTGCGGCGAAGGCTCGGAGGCTGTCCGCGTGGAGTGTCGGATCGGCGGTGCGGATCTGAATCCGTATCTCGCTTTTGCAGGCCTGATCGCGGCGGGCCTGGCGGGCATCGACGAGAAGCTGGCGTTGCCAGACCCGTTTGTCGGCGACGCTTATCGGGATACCGAACTACCGGAAATTCCGAAAACGCTGCGGGACGCCACCGACATCAGTTCGAACTCGACGTGGCTGCGCGAGGCCCTGGGTAACGAAGTCGTCGATCATTACGTGCACGCTGCACGATGGGAGCAGTCCGAATACGATCGGCGCGTCACGGATTGGGAGTTGCTCAGGGGATTCGAGAGAAGTTGAATCGCAACGGCGCTGTCACTATTGGCCGGCGTTGGCCGGAGCCGGCGCGAACCAGGGCGCCAGTGCCGCCCCTCAGTGATTACGACGGTTTCGCCGCCTCTTCCTCATACAGTTCGCGGACGTACGTCAAATGACGCTCGGCCGCCTTGCGGGCCTTTTGCGCGTCACGCGCCATCACGGCGTCGAAAATCGCCTGATGCTGGGTCAGCAGTTGCTGCTCTTTGGCGTCGTCATAGTCGATCAGCCGGTGGTATTGCCGCATCCCCTCGCGAATCAGCGTGTGGATGCCGTGCATGACATGCGCGAGCGCGATGTTGTGCGTCGAATCGGCGATCGCCAGGTGAAAAGCGGCGTCCAGTTCCGCCAGGTTGGCTCGGTCTTCGGAGAGCGCGCAGGCCTTCAGTGCTTCGAACGCAGCCTCGATCTTCTGCCGGTCCGCAGCGGTGGCACGCTCGGCGGCGTAGACCGTCGAGATCGATTCCAGCCCTTGGCGCAGTTCGAGGATATCGGCGCTGGTGCGCGGATTTTGCAGCAGCAGTTCCGCCAACGGCTTCGAGATGATCGGCGCGGTCACGTCGACCACGGTAAAGCCGCCCCGCCCCGAAGTTTCAATGTAGCCGTCCGCCTCCAGCCGGATCAATGCCTCCCGCAACGACGGCCGCGACACGCCCAGTTGGGTCGCCAGATCGCGTTCAGCGGGCAGACGGTCGCCCGGCATCAAGGCGCCGTCCGAGATCAGGCGTTTGATCTGGTCGGACACGACGTCGGACAGGCGTTTGCGCGTGAAGGACCGAATCGGGTGAAAGTTCATAGGCGAGAGTGGCGTGGCGGTAGAGGGCGTGACGGACTGCGGCAATGGCCGGCAGCCTCGCCAGGACGCGTGACGCTTGCTCTGGACGCAGCGGCCGCAACTGGATGACGCAATTATAGCGTCCGCGTCCGGCGTGGCGTTCCTGCCAAAACGGCATCTCGGCCGCCTGCATCGCACTCGCAAATGACAGTGCCAGCGCACCTAACGTCAAGCCGCCAAGGCGTACGGCCCGCCCGATGTAAACAGCGCATCAAGATTGCGGCCTCGGCAATGCCGCCTCAGCCCGCCTTCAGCGCCGGCACCCCGATCTTCAGGCTGGCGACAAACGCCGCGATCCGGTCGCAAGCGTCGGCCAGACGCGCCTCGTCGACCACAAAGCCGAGCCGCACAAAACCATTGGCCGTCTCGCCGAACGCGCTGGCATCGAGCAGCGAAACGCCTTGTGCGCGAAACAGTTGCCAGGTGAAATCGACGGTATCGAGGCCGCAGCCGCTCACGTCGACCATCATGAACATGCCGGCTTCGGGCAGCAGGCATCGCAGTCCCGCCACCCGGCTCAAGCGGTCGTAGACGACATCGCGGCGGCGCCGGTAGACCTCGCGCATCTCGGCGACGATCTGCGCCTTATGCTCGAACGCGGTCAGTGCCGCCTCCTGGATAAAGCCCGGCAATCCATAGAGCATGCACAGCGCGAGCCGGCCAAGATGGCCAATCAGTTCCTCCGGCCCGATCGCCCAGCCCACCCGCCAGCCCGCCATGGCATGCGATTTCGACAGGCTTGCGATCGTCACCGTCCGCTCGGCCATGCCCTCGAGCGAAGCGATGCTGACATGTTCACGTTCGAACGTCAGGTCGGCATAGACTTCGTCGGACAACACCCACAGGTCATGCCGGCGGGCGAGTTGCGCGATGCGTTCCAGATCGGCGCGCGGCATCACGACGCCAGTCGGGTTACACGGCGTGGCAAAGAAAATCGCCTTGGTGCGCGCGGTGATGGCCGCTTCGAGCGCGTCGCAATCGAGGTGAAAACCGCGTGCCGGGTCGACCGGCACGGGCACCAGCGTCGCGCCCGAGGCGCGCACGCAGGCTTCGTAAGTCAGATAGAGCGGCTCCGGCACGATCACTTCGTCGCCGGCTTCGCACAGACACAGCGAGGCAGCGAAGATGCCATTCTGTGCGCCGGCACACAGCATCACGTTCTCCACGCCGGCAGGACGGCCGGTAGTGCGGCTATATTCGCGCGCGATCGCCGCACGCAGCGGCTCGCGTCCCACCACCGCGGTGTAGTGCGTGTCCCCGCCGCGCAAGGCCTCGACCGCCCGTTCGACGATCGGCTCGGGCGTCGCGAAGTCGGGGTCGCCGACGCTCAGCACGATCACATCCTCGCCTCGTGCCCGCGCCTGCTGCGCGGCATGGTGAATCTCCCACGCGGACGTGCGCTTGCCCTGCAGGCGCTCGACCAGACTTGAATACTCCATCCCCACTCCTTCGGGCCGGACAGCGAGGCAAGCCCGCCTTGTCCTGCTCCGCCGTTGCAACATGCCGGACTCGCCGGCATGTCATGTTCGAGATATGTTCCATTGGCTCTTGCCGTGCGGGCAAGGACGGACCGGGCGCCGCTTGCGCAAGCGCGCCGTCGACGCGCCGCGTTGACGGCGCTATCCGGTTCAACAATGTAATGGGGAGTGGAGGAAACGTCCATCGTTGCGGAGCTGCACGATGGAGAAATTTACAGGCAGCAGGCCGGTGCGCTTAAGGCAGACGCGCTTAAGCCAGACACACTTAAGGCAGGCTCGCTCAAATCTGCCGGCGCAACTCGGCCGGCGGCAGCTTCATCAGATGGCGGTACTTCGCCACCGTCCGGCGCGCGACCAGCACGCCCTGCTCGGCCAGCATGCGGGCGAGCGTCACATCCGAAAGCGGATCGCTGGTGTTTTCGGCCGCGATCATTTCCTTGAGCAGCGCACGAACCGCAGCGGCCGAGCAAGTCCCGCCACTTTCGGTGCCGAGCTCGCGCGGGAAAAAGTGCTTGAATTCGAAAATACCGCGCGGCGTGGCCATGTACTTGTTGCCCGTCGCGCGGGAGATGGTGGACTCGTGCAGGCCCAGTTCCTCGGCTACGTCACGCAGCACCATCGGCTTGAGCGCGATCTCGCCATATTGGAAGAACGCCTTCTGATGCGCGACGATACATTCGGCCACGCGCTGGATCGTGTCGAAACGCTGTTGCGCGTTGCGCACCAGCCAGCGCGCCTCCTGCAATTGCTGCGCGAGCGGCGAGCGGCTCGCACCCGCCGAGCGCGCGAACAGCTCTGCATACATGCGATGGATGCGCGCGCGCGGCTGCACGGCCGGGTTGATCTGGACGACCCATTTGTTGCGTACCTGGCGCACGATCACGTCCGGCACGACGTAGTTGTCTTCGGTGCGGCCGTAGAAGTAGCCAGGCTTCGGGTCGAGCTTGCGCACCAGCGCGCAGGCCACGCGCAGCTCTTGCACCGGACAGCCGATCTGCTTTTGCAGTTCCGCCTGCTCGCGGCGCGCGAGACGTTCGAGGTGATGCTCGACGATCTCCAGCGCGACGTCGCGGCCCGGCACGTCGGCGGGCATCGCATGCAGTTGCAGCGCCAGACACTCGGACAGCGAACGGGCGCCGAGACCCGGCCGGTCCAGCGACTGCACGAGGCGCAACGCCACCAGCAATTCCTCTTTCGTCAATGCCGGTTCGAGGTCGACGATCGCAGCCAGGTCGGCCAGATCCTGACGCAGGTAACCGTCGTCGTCGAGCGCCTCGATCATGAAGCGCGCCACCTCGCGGTCACGCTGATCGAGCCGGTACAGCCGCAACGCATCGTCCAGTTGTTCATGCAGCGTCGGTTGGGCGCGAGCCCACTCGGCCGGATCGCTGCCCTCGGAATCGCCGTTCTGGCGCGCTGGGCCGCGGCTAAACGAATCGCCGGAGAAATCGCCAGACGAGTCGTCCTGGGACACGCTCTCGGCGATGTCGGCCGTTGCGTGCTCCACCATCGTGTCGGGTTCGGTTGCGGCAACGGCATCGCCACCCACCGCGGCGGCGTTGTCGGCGCCGGTGGAGGAAGTTGCAAGTGCAACGTCTTCGGTATCGGACGAGTCGTACTCGAGAAACGGATTGGTGTCGAGCGCAGTGCGCAACTCCTGCTGGAACTCGATGGACGACAACTGCAATAGCCGCACCGACTGCTGCAAGCGCGGCGTCAGTGCGAGCGACTGCCTTGTGCGTAGTTCGATTGAAGGCGGCATTGTCGTGAGGTCCTGTGAACAGTTCGGAAAGGTCATGCCAGCCTATCCAGAGCAACTGCTGTACCAGCTCTCGCAACATGCTGTTTTTTCTAGGCTTTGGTTTTTTCGAGCAATCCTGCCGAGGCCGGTTGCGCGCCATTTTTTACAACTGGCCGGAAAAATGCGGAGGTGCTTTCGGCAAGCGACGGCCGCACGCCGGCGGCCTCCTTCCGCTTAGTGAAGCTGCCTGCTGCACGGACGCTAACGCGATCCGCTGTGAAATGCGACGACCAGCTCCACGCTTGTCTTTAGGCGTTAGTGTCGATAGCGCCCGCGGCTTCGTCGAGCGAACTTCTTCGCCCATCCTTGCTCACAAAGGTGCACCATAGCGACTCTCGACACTCGTGTCGCTTGCGGCAGCCAGGCGACACGCGGCACTCATGACACCCGTGACGTTCGCAGCATCACCACCCGTTTCCGGAGGAACACCATGCGCATTGAAACCGCCTTTCTGTTCGACCTCGACGGCACGCTGGTCGACAGCGTCTATCAGCACGTCCTCGCCTGGAAGCAGGCACTCGATCAGGAAGGAATCGAACTGTCGGTATGGCGCATTCATCGCAAGATCGGCATGAGCGGTGGCCTCTTCACCCATCAGTTATTGCGCGAAACCCGCAGCGAGATGAGCGCCGAACGTATCGAGCGGCTGCGGCAAGCGCATGCCGAAGCGTATCGCGGCCTCGGCAGCCAGGTACGGCCGCTGCCCGGCGCGCGCGAACTGCTGGAGGCGCTGACCGAAAGCGGCACGCGCTGGGCAATCGCGACGAGCGGCCGGATGGAAACGGCCGCGGTGAATCTGGCTGCGCTCGGCGTCGATCCTGAGAAAACCGTGGTCGTTACGCGCGACGCCGTCAAATACGCCAAGCCCGATCCCGATCTGTTCATCGCGGCGGCCCACCGGTTGGGCGTGCCGATCGAACAAAGCGTGGTGGTCGGCGACAGCATCTGGGACATGCTCGCCGCGCAGCGCTGCCGCGCGCTAGGGGTGGGCCTGCTATCGGGCGGTTACGGGCAGGATGAACTCGAGCGCGCCGGCGCGCTGCGCGTCTACGAGGACCCCGACGATTTGCTGCTGCACCTCGACGAGGTGGCTGCACGACCCTGATGCCGGCGTTGCGCCGGCTGCGCCAGCCGCGCCAGCCGCACCGGGCGGAATCGCCGGAATCGCCGGAATCGCCGGGTCTAGCCTTCGGCACCGCCGACGGCAAATGGACCGCCACGCCTACCACGGACTGCACGGGGCAATGACGAGAATGGCGATATCGGTGGCAATCAGGCCGAGGATAAACATTGAGCTCGACAGCGCGGAGATGCGCGCCAGAAACCAGTCGCGCTCGGCATGCGTGCCCTTGAGCGCAGACGGGAAACGCCATGGAATGCGCGCGGTCCGCCACAGGGTGCGCCATGCCACGACGGTGCCGAAAACGCCGAAGATCAGACAAACCAGACTGGCGAGCGCCACGATGAGCGGCGTCCACGGCATCGCGTGCACGACGAATAGCGGGCTGCCCACTACGCAACGCTCGCCCAACACCCTATCCGCGATCCCCACCTGAGCTAGCCACGCAAACGGCGCGACCAGCAGCGCGATAAGGATCTGCGCCGTACCGATCGGCTGGGCGGCTGCCTGCTGCGAAACGATCGTCTGGAGGTTGTCTTGCTCCGTGGTTGCCGGGTCGCGCACACGGCCCTGGCCGGCCGAGGTCCGGGTGTCGGCGCCGCGCCCTGGGTGGTGGCGCGAGTGGGCGCGCGAGTTGAATCGATCCGCGGTCATGCTGATTCCGACAAAAATCCTGGCGATCCATCAGTGGCCTGGCCCAGGCCGATGCGGCCCAAAGCGAGGTCCCGTGAAGGCGCGGCCGCCGCGCTCGAAGCAGGCTGGATGGCTATCGAAGGCGGCGGCCGGACATTCTCCCGGTGCAGCACAGCAAGAAGCGGGCCGGAAGGCGAGCCGAATTCGGAAAGGCTGGAAAAGCGCGCCGGTGCGGGGCCGCTCGCCCCGTTCAGCCCATGAGTCAAACAATCTGCGCGCAAGAATTGCAACGCGCGGGACGCTTTTTACGCGCCGGCCTTCCTGCAGAGGCGCAATAGGCAGCGAGCGAGCCGATAGAATACGTAGCTTCCCAAAACGTCCTCGTCGAACCCGCCCGAACCCCTATGACGGAATCCTCCCAGACCCGGCGCGCAGCGCGGGCGAGTGCCGCGAATTCGCTGTTCGCGTTCCTGAAGACGCTGCCGTTCTCCGACCGGTTAATCGAGGGCTGCATCATGGCCTTTCAGGCCGTGATGGGCGCGAGCATCGCTTTTACGCTCGCCCGCGAACTGCACGCCGAACAGCCGTTTTGGGCCGCCATCACGGCGATTGCGGTCAGCCAGCATAGCTATGTGGATACGCGGAACCTGTCGCGCGACCAGTTTATCGGCGCGATGGTCGGCGGCGTGTGCGGCCTCGCCGGTGCGCTGCTCGGCGACGGATATTTCGTTGCCTACATGGTCACGGTCGGCGCGGCGATCCTTCTGTGCTGGTGCGCGAATATCGGCAGCGCAGCGCGCCTTGGCGGCATCACCGCGACGATCATGCTGCTGGTGCCGCGCATTGGACCACCCTGGGAAGTCGCGCTGACCCGGCTCGGCGAAGTGACGCTCGGCACCGTCAGCGCGTTACTGGTGAGCTGGCTGATCCGCGCTATCGAGCAGCGCTGGCTCGCCAGGACCTAAGCGGCGGCGCGCACGGGTCATACTGCGCGCGCCTCATTCCGCCTACTTCTACTTCAACACCCGCTGGCGGCTCTCCTTCACCTGCACCCGCCGCGGCTCGCCCTGACGCTCCAGCATCCAGCCCGGATATTCGGACGGCAGCGTGCTGACGGCATCGAGCTTCGCCAGTTCGTCGGCGCTCAGTTCCACCTTGGTGGCCGCGATGTTGTCGTCGAGCTGCTCGACTTTCTTCGCGCCGACAATCACCGTCGTCACCGCCCGTTGATGCAGCAGCCACGCCAGCGCGATCTGCGCAACCGATACGCCTTTCGCCTCGGCGATACCGCGCATCGTGTCGATACAGTCATAGGCACGCTCGCGATTCACCGGCGGAAAATCGAATGTCGTGCGGCGGCTGCCGGCTTCCCCCTGCTGTTCGCGGCCGTACTTGCCGCTGAGCAGGCCGCCGGCCAGCGGACTCCAGACCATCAGTCCGAGCCCTTCGCTATGCAGCATCGGCACCAGTTCCCGCTCCAGATCGCGACCCGCAACCGTGTAGTACGCCTGCAGCGACTCGAAGCGCGCCAGGCCGAGCCGGTCGGCAATACCGAGCGCCTTGACGATCTGCCACGCGGCCCAGTTCGAGACGCCGACGTAACGCACCTGCCCATGCTGGACCAGCGTATCGAGCGCGCGCACCGTTTCTTCGACCGGCGTGGCCGGATCGAAGCCGTGGATCTGGTACAGGTCGATGTGATCGAGCTGCAAGCGTTTGAGGCTGGCCTTGATGCCGTCCATGATGTGATAGCGCGAGGCGCCGCGCGTATTGGCCGATTCCGCCGTCGCGCCGAACACCTTGGTGGCCACCACGACCTGATCGCGCGGCACCTTGAGATTTCTCAGCGCAGCGCCGGTGATCTGCTCGGATAGACCTTGTGCGTAGACGTCGGCGGTATCGATAAAGTTGATGCCGGCGTCGAGCGCCCGGCCGACGAGCCGTTCGGCATCGGCCTGCTGCAAATCGCCAATCTGCCGCCAGATGCCTTCGCCGCCGCCGAAGGTCATCGTGCCAAGACAGAGTTCGGAAACAAACAGGCCAGTACGGCCTAGCTGGTTATAGCGCATCGTTGCAACTCCGACTGGGTGGGGAGACCAATGAGGATACTGCTGAACCGGGAATCCAGCAGACGCGGTGCCAAAGCGCAGCGAGCGCGCTACGCGCCAAATACGGCAACGGCAGTCTCTACCCGGACGCAGGTTGACATCCTCCCCTGCCTGAAGGGCGGAGCTTGCCGCACACCGGTTCAATCCCAGCAAAACCCGCCGTCCGGCGAGTGCCGCGCGCCACGTGGCGCGCGCTACAAAAACCTGCGAGACTTGGTCTTTGGCTTCTCACCCGGCGCGGCGTCCGCCGCCCCTCTGGATATGGCCCGTCGCGCCCCCACCTATGCCAGCATGACTCCCGCCTCTTCCCCGAGCGGCGCGCTGGACAGCTTTCATCCGGCGGTGGCCGGCTGGTTCCTGAAAACGTTTCCCGCCCCGATCGACGCGCAGTCCGCTGCGTGGCCGTTCATCCGCAGCGGCCGTTCGACCCTGGTCGCGGCGCCCACGGGCTCCGGCAAGACCCTCACCGCGTTTCTGTCCGCACTCGACGAACTCGTCCAGCAAGGCCTCGCCAATGGCGGCGCGCTGCCGGACGAAACGCTGGTGGTCTACGTCTCGCCGCTCAAGGCGCTGTCAAACGATATTCGTCTCAACCTGCAACGGCCGCTCGAAGGGATCGCGGCCGAACTCGCGCAGCGCGGCCTGGCGCCGCTCGAGATCCGCACGGCCGTGCGCACCGGCGACACCACCCAGCAGGAGCGCAACGCGCTGCGCAAGCAGGCGCCGCATATTCTCGTGACGACGCCCGAGTCGCTCTACGTGCTGCTCGGCTCCGACTCGGGCCGCCGCATGCTGGCGACCACCCGCACCGTGATCGTCGACGAAATCCATGCGCTGGCCGGCAGCAAGCGCGGCAGCCACCTCACGCTCAGCCTCGAACGGCTCGACGCGCTATGCGGCCGGCGCCTGCCGCGCATCGGCCTGTCCGCAACGCAAAAGCCGATCGGCGCGGTCGCGCGTTTTCTGGTGGGCGGCGCAAGCGTGAGCAGCGCCGAGCCGGCGGACTGCGCGATCGTCGATGTCGGTCATGTGCGCGCCCGCGATCTCGCCCTGGAGATTCCCCCGGTGCCGCTCGAAGCGGTGATGGCCAATGAAGTCTGGGAACTGGTCTACAACCGGCTCGCCGAACTGATTGCGCAGCACCGCACCACGCTGATCTTCGTCAACACGCGCCGCATGGCCGAACGCGTGGCGCGCCATCTGACCGAGCGTCTCGGCAAGGAAGCGGTCGCGGCGCACCATGGCAGCCTCGCCAAGGAACATCGCTTCGATGCCGAACAGCGGCTCAAACGAGGCGAGCTGCGCGTGCTGATCGCCACGGCCTCGCTGGAACTCGGTATCGATATCGGCGATGTCGATCTGGTTTGCCAGATGGGTTCGCCGCGGGCGATCGCGCCGTTTCTGCAGCGTGTCGGGCGCTCCGGCCACCATGTGGGCGGGATGCCGAAGGGGCGCCTGTTCCCGGCCTCGCGCGACGACCTGATCGAATGCGCGGCCCTGCTCGATTGCGTGCGCCGCGGCGAGCTCGACGCCCTGCAAATCCCACGCTCGCCGCTCGACGTGCTGGCCCAGCAGATCGTCGCGGAAGTCTCGAGCGCCGAATGGAGCGAGGATGCGCTGTTCGACCTGATACGGCGCGCCGCCCCCTACGCGGAACTAGCGCGAGAGCAATACGACGCCGTGCTGCGGATGCTCGCAGAAGGCTATACCAGCCGTCATGGCCCGCGTGGCGCGTATCTGCATCGCGACGCGGTGAGCGGCACGCTGCGCGGCCGGCGCGGCGGCAAGCTGGTGGCGGTGACCTCGGGCGGCACGATTCCCGAGAACGCCGACTATACCGTGATCCTCGAACCGCAGGCGGTGAATATCGGCACGGTCAACGAGGACTTTGCGGTCGAGAGTCTGGCGGGCGACGTGTTCCAGCTCGGCAACGCTTCGTACCGGATCTTGCGGGTGGAAGCCGGCCGCGTGCGGGTGGAAGATGCACAAGGGCAGCCGCCCAACATCCCCTTCTGGCTCGGCGAAGCGCCGGGGCGCAGCGACGAGTTGTCGTTCGGCGTGGCGCGCCTGCGCTCGCAGATCGAACAGTTGTTGAGCGACGAGCGGTCAGAGCCTGAAAAAACCGCGGAAGTTGCAGACGCAACAGTGTCCACCGCCGTCGTTGCGCGACGCCGCACCGCGCGGCGGCAACGCGAGCTCGCGGTCGTCGATGCGTCCGCGGCTTTCGATGCCGGTCACGACGAGCAGGTCATCGCCGCGCCGGCCCCCACGTCGCCCTCGAATGCCCTCCGTCTCGAACGCGCCATCGCCTGGCTCACCGCCACACTCGGCATGGATGCCGCCGCCGCGCGCCAGATCGTCGAATACCTGGCGCGAGCACGCGCCGCGTTGAGCGCGCTGCCCACGCAAAACACGCTGGTCATGGAGCGCTTCTTCGACGAATCGGGCGGCACCCAACTGATCATCCACGCGCCCTTTGGCAGCCGCCTCAATCGCGCGTGGGGCCTCGCCTTGCGCAAGCGCTTTTGCCGCACCTTCAACTTCGAATTGCAGGCCGCGGCCACCGAAGACGCCATCATCCTCTCGCTGACCGGCAGCCACAGCTTCGCGCTGGATGAAGTCTGGCGCTACCTGCACTCGAACACGGCCGAGCATCTGCTGATCCAGGCCCTGCTCGACGCGCCGCTGTTCGGCGTGCGCTGGCGCTGGAACGCCACCACCTCGCTCGCCCTGCCGCGCTATAGCGGCGGACGCAAGACGGCGCCGCAACTGCAACGCATGCGCAGTGAAGACCTGCTGGCGGCCGTGTTCCCCGACCAGGTGGCGTGCCTGGAAAACATCGTCGGCGAACGCGAGCTGCCGCATCATCCGTTAGTCGATCAGACCGTCGACGACTGCCTGCACGAAGCCATGGACGCCGAAGGCTGGCTAAGCCTGCTGCGCCGGATCGAACAGGGGCAGGTGAAACTGATCACGCGCGAATTGCCGGCGCCCTCGCCGCTCGCAGCCGAGATTCTCACCGCCAAGCCCTACGCGTATCTCGACGACGCGCCGATCGAAGAGCGCCGCACCCAGGCCGTGCTCAACCGGCGCTGGTCCGATCCCGCTTCGGCGGACGATCTGGGCGCACTCGATGCCGACGCGATTGCCGGCGTGCGCGAGGAGGCGTGGCCGCAGCCGCGCACGCTCGATGAAATGCATGAGACGCTGACCGGTCTTGCCTGCGTGAGCGAGGCAGAAGCGCAAGACAACCCGGGCTGGCAAGCATGGCTCACGGCGCTCGCCCAGGCGGGCCGCGCGACCCGCTTGCGCAATCGGGCCGGCGCGGCGCTCTGGCTACCCGCGGAGCGCCTGACCTGTCTGCACGCGATCTACCCGGACAGCGCCTTCGAACCGCCCATTGCCGCCCCCAAGGGCTTTACGGAACCATGGAGCGACGACGAAGCGCTCGTCGACGTCATCCGCGCCCGGCTCACCGGCTTCGGCCCGCTGCCGGCGGCATCGATCGCCGGCTCACTGGCGCTGTCGGCGAGCGCAGTGGAGCGCGCCCTGAGCGCGCTCGAAGCACAAGGCTACGTCATGCGGGGCCGCTTCACGCCGGGTGCAACCGCCGAAGAATGGTGCGAGCGGCATCTGCTGGCCCGGATTCACCGCTATACGGTGCGGCGCTTGCGGCGGGAAATCGAGCCGGTCGAACGGCACGACTTCATGCGCTTCCTGTTCGAATGGCAACATCTGACGCCCTCGACACGCGGCGCAGGACGCGACGCGCTCGCGGCCGTGCTGGACCAGTTGGCGGGATACGAGGCCGCCGCTGCCGCGTGGGAGGAAGACATCCTGCCCGCCCGCCTCAAGGACTATTCGATCACCTCGCTCGACGAGCTATGCCGCTCAGGCAAGCTGGTCTGGACCCGCCTGAGCGAACGCACGCGCGCCGCCGCCGGCCCGGTGCGCAGTACGCCGGTCGTGTTGCTGCCACGGCGCGACATCGGCCTGTGGAGCACGCTGGTCGATCAAGGCAAGCCAGCCGGACTGTCGCCGCGGGCCCAAAGCGTCCATGACACGCTGATGCAACACGGGGCGATGTTCTTCGACGAATTGCGGGGCGACACGCGCCTGCTCGGGATCGAACTGGAAAACGCCCTGGGCGAACTGGTCGCCGCGGGACTCGTCAACTCGGACAGTTTCGCGGGCTTGCGGGCGCTGCTCAAACCCGTCGCGAAGCGCCAGGCCCATCACCACAACCGGCGGCCGCGTGGCGGCGCGCTGATCGGCGGCATGGACGACGCCGGCCGCTGGGCGCTGGTGCGGCCTCGCAGCGCGCTTGCCGTTCAGGAGCAGCCAGCAGCAGCCTCGTCAGCCTCACCCGCCATATCCACCGCCCCCGTCTCAGCCGCCTCAGGCCGCGCCCCGCTGCTCGCGCCCGAGGTGCTCGAACACCTGGCGTTGACCTTGTTGCGCCGCTATGGGGTGGTGTTCTGGCGCCTGCTCGCCCGCGAAGCCGAATGGCTGCCGCCCTGGCGCGATCTGCTGCGCGTGCTGCAACGGCTTGAAGCGCGCGGCCAGGTACGCGGCGGTCGCTTCGTCAACGGCCTCGCCGGGGAGCAGTTCGCATTACCGGAAGCGATTCCGCTATTGCGCGAAGTGCGCCGCCATGCCGACGACGGCGCCTTTGTCTGCGTTGCCGGCACCGATCCCTTGAATCTGGTCGGCACGCTGCTGCCCGGCGACAAGGTGCCGGCGGTGGCCGGCAATCGCGTGCTGTACCGGGACGGCGTGGCGGTCGCCACGCTGGTGGCAGGCGAGTTTATTTATCTAACCAGTCCTGCGGGTGAAGAGAGGGAGCAGATCCGCCTCAGACTGGCGCGGAGGTAATAATTTTTAACATTTGTCTAAAGGTTCATAGTACCTTGCCGTTACTGGCTCATAAGCCCGCGTGCCGGCCGCCCTGGATACAATGAAGGTCAGCCTTACACCTGATGTAGACTGTTTGCCGCCCGCCGGCTCCGCAGTCCACGCTGGCGGCCCGCAGGCACACCTTGCCCGGGAAACGATATGAACGACGACCAACACGACCAGGTGCTTTATGCCCAGTTCGGCACAAGCAGCCCTTGCTGGCGTCTGTCCAAAGACAGCAACGCGCTGGAGCTGACGCCGGTCACGGGCGACATGCCGGCCAATGCCGCCATCGCCCTCAACCCGCAACAGGCCGCACAGATTCGCCGCCTGACGGGTATTACCTCCCACCTGATTCTCGACGTGCGTCTGCTCGGTGAGCCGTTGCGACTGCATCTGGTAGGCAAGAAGCTCACCAGTAACTTATGGGCGGGCACGGCCTCGGCCTATGAAGACACCGAATCGGTGGCGCGCGACCTGGTCCATGGGCTGTCGTTCGCCGAGCAGGTGGTGTCGGAAGTCAACTCGGTCGTCGTGATCGTCGACCGCAATGGCCGCATCCAGCGCTTCAACCGGCTCGCCGAAGAACTCACCGGCATGAAAGAGGAAGACATTGTCGGCCGCAGTGTCTGGGCGCTCTTCATGTCGTCCGAGGCGGGTGCGGCGTCGAGCCAGAATATCGCCGGCTTCTTCAACCGCGGCGTCTCGTACGAAGTGGAACGGCTCGTGAAGACCGTGCACGGCGAGCGGCTCTTCCTGTTTCGCAACAAGTTCGTGCAGAGCGGCAGCGGCGTCGACGAGCAATTCCTGATCTGCTCGGGCACCGACATCACCGAAGAGCGCCGCGCGCAAGAACGCCTGACCGAACTGGCCAACACCGATTCGTTGACCGGCCTCGCCAATCGCAACGCGATCCAGGACAAGATCCGCGCGGCGATCTCGAACGCGGCGGAAGGCGTTTCGGTCGGCATCCTGTTCCTCGATCTCGACAACTTCAAGAAGGTCAACGACCACTACGGCCATGTGTTCGGCGACCGCCTGATCAAGGACGTCTCCGCGGCCATCGGCACCTGCCTGAACGAGGGCGACACGCTCGCGCGGCTGGGCGGCGACGAGTTTATCGTGCTGGCCGCAAGCGGCACCGCCAGCTCGCTGGAAGCCACTGCGCAGCGCATTCTGGAGCGCATGCGCACGCCCTTCAGCCTCGGGCTCGTCGAGGTCTATACCGGCTGCTCGATCGGCATCGCGCTGTGCCCCGAACACGGCGACAGTCTCGAATCGCTGATCCGTTCGGCGGACACCGCGATGTACGTCGCCAAGGACGAAGGCAAGCGCACCTACCGGGTGTTTTCGCAGGAGATGGACCGCAAGGTGGCCGAGTACATGTGGCTCGACACCAACCTGCGGCGCGGCATCGACGAAGGCCAGTTCACGCTCTACTATCAGCCCAAGCTGTCGATTTCGACGGGCCAGGTGACCGGCGCCGAGGCGCTGATACGCTGGAATTCGCCCGAACGCGGCCAGATCCTGCCGACCGAATTCATTCGCTATGCCGAAGAATCGGGGCTGATCGGCCACCTGGGCCGCTGGGTCATGCAGACGGCGGCGGCGCAAGCCGCCCGCTGGAAGGCGGCGGGCCTCAACCTGCGCGTGGCGATCAACGTGTCGGCGCGCCAACTGGTGGATACCGCGGTGGTCCGGCACTTCGCCGAGGCGCTCCAGCAGGCGGGACTCGAGCCCTGCCTGATCGATCTCGAGCTCACCGAAAGCTGCCTGATCGAAGACGAGGCCGCCGCGATCCAGTTGATTACGCAGTTCCGTCAACTCGGCGCACAGGTGCACCTCGACGACTTCGGCACCGGCTATTCGTCGCTCTCGCAGCTCGGGCGGATTCCGCTCGATGTCATCAAGCTCGATCGTAGCTTCGTGCGCTCCATCAACGAGAATACGAAAGCCCAGGCGCTGGTGCGCTCGATGGTGGCGGTAGCCCAGGAGCTGAATTTCAAGGTGGTCGCCGAAGGGATCGAAACGGACGCCGAAGAAGCGTTTATGAAGGGGCTCGGGGTGGAATACGTGCAGGGCTTCCTGTACGGCCAGCCAATGCCGGCCGCCGAGTTCGAACAGTGGCTGCGCGAGCGGCAGAAGCTCAGGTTGATCGCCTGAGCTTCGGTTCAGCTAGGCAATGCTTGCGCTACTCTGGCGCAGGCTGGAAGTGCGGCGGTTCTGCAACGTCACGAGCCGCTCCATGAAGGCCAGATCCTTTTCTTCGATCGTAAACGCTGCCTCCACCCAGTCTTCCGTGATCTCCATCAGCTCGGCGCGCGAGAGCTGCAGCACCCGCTGACGGGCCCGCAGCATGGCGCGTATGCCGTTCATCTTGGGGCGCAAGGTGTCGACAAAGGTCCGCGTCGCCACATAAGCCTCGCCCGGTTCGAACAACTGGTCGACCAGCCCCTTGCCCGCATACCATTCCGCGGTGTGCGACTCGCCGATGCCGATCAGCTCTTCCGCGAGGCGCATGCCGGCCTTGCGGGCGACGAGCGAATATCCGCCCATGCCCGGGAACAGGTTGAAGGCGATCTCCGGAAAGCCCATGCGTGCGTCGTTCTGCGCGAGCAGAAAATGATGCGCGAGCGCCGCTTCGAAGCCACCCCCGAGTGCAGTTCCCTCCACCATCGCAATCGAAATCGCGCCGGTATCGAAGCCGCGCGCCGCAGCATGCACGCAGTCGACACAGGCCCGGGCATACGACATCAAGGCCTGGCGCTTGCCGGCCCGGATCGTCTCGGCAAAGAAGTCCAGATCGCCGCCGACGTTGTACATCGCGGGAATCAGCGAGCCCGTTACCCAGAAGTCGATCGGCAAACCGGACTCACGCGCAGCCTGGGCGAGACCCAGAATATCGTGCACCAGTTCAAGGTTAAAACATGGACGCGGCTGCGCACGCAACATCATCCACATGATGTTGCGTCCCTCTTCGTAGTAAGCGGAAATCTGCGACAGATTACCCGCTTCGAGGAACGGACGGCACGCGTGATGGTTGTGAAGAGTCATTTTGAATGGTCCTTTAAGGTTAAACGGCGGCAATGCAAGTCGAGCCTAAAGCAGACCTCAATAAGGCGGGAGCGGGCTTGCCAACGGACAGACGCAAGTCGTCCTTGCGGATCCTTTAAGAGCGGGCTTCGGAGGGAAGGTCAAACGAGACAGGGGCGCGCACGCAAACGATTGCGCACGAAAAGGCGCGCAAAAATCATTGCGTCAAACTGGAATTAAATCGCCAGGCGATTGATTGCGGAATTTATTGCCGAACGCGTGAGAGAAGGTAATTCTTTACCGTCGGGAAATGTAATGCGAAATATGGTGGGAGAAGCGGCGCATTCGAGGCGCCGCTTGAAGCGGTTGAGTCGCTTGAGGCGCTTGAGCTGCTTTAAGCGCCTGGCGCGCTTGAAGCGAGTATCACTGCAAATGCGCGGACCAGCGCTCGACCTGCTCCGGCGGCATGCCGAGCGCGAGCGCGGCATGGCAGATCTGCTGCCAGGTGGCCGGGTCGACCGGCACGCCCTGCGCCTCGCGTTCGGCGCGCATGGCGCGCTCCGGTTCACCGGGCGCGAGGATGCGCTCGGTTCCCTCGGCTAAAGGCGAGGCCTTCACCCATTCGACAAACGCATCCGCTTCGGCCTCGGCGTTCGGAGCATCGAAGGCGGCCGGATCGAGGATCACCGAGAGCATGCAGTTGATGATGGCGTGGTTCGTGCCGAGCGTGTCCGCATGGCTGGTGTAGCCGCCGGATAGCGCACCGCCGAAGATCTCGCACATGGCCGCCAGCCCGAAACCCTTGTGACCGCCGAACGGCAGCAGCGATCCGAACGGCGCCTCGTGCATCACCGACGGCTCGAGCGTGGCGTGCCCGTCGTGATCGATCAGCGCACCAGGCGGAACCTGCTTGCCCTGGTTATAGGCCACCCGGGTCTTGCCGAATGCGACTGCGCTGGTAGCGAAATCGAGCACCAGCGGAGCTTTGCCGCCACGCGGAAAGGCGGCGCAAAACGGATTGGTGCCGATGCGGCGATCCGTTCCGCCGAACGGTGCGACGAGCGGGTCGCCGGCCACATTGACAAAGTGGAACGAGACGAACCCGGCGCGCGCGCACTGCTCGGCCCAATGACCGATGCGGCCAATATGATGCGCGCCGCGCAGGCCGACTGCGCAGAGGCCGAGCTGTCGTGCGCGCTCGATGCCGCGCTCCATCGCCTCATACGCGACGACCTGGCCAAAGCCCTTGCCGCCTTCGATGGTCAGCACCGCCCCCGCATCGCGCACCACCTGCGCGTGCAGGTTGAGCTTGAGTTCGTTGTCGCGCAGCGACGCCACATAGCGCGGAATCATGCCGACGCCGTGCGAATCGTGCCCGGTCAGATTGGCGGCGAGCAGATGGTCGGCCACCAGTCCGGCCTCGCGTGAGGTGCTGCCCGCCTGCTCCCAGATAGCCCGGACGAACGCGTGCAGAGATGACGACGCAATCCTGAGCGGGGCCGTTTGCGCTGCGCGAGGAGCATCCATGTCACGGCGCCGCTGCGATCACATCGGCCACCGCCGCGGTCAGCTTCTTGCCATACGACACATGCAGGAACTCGTTCGGCCCGTGTGCGTTCGACTTCGGTCCGAGCACGCCGCACACCATGAACTGCGAGTGCGGGAAACCTTCCTTCAGGACGTTCATCAGCGGGATCGTGCCGCCCTGTCCCATATACGCGCAGTCTGCGCCGTAGTGCCGGCGCGACGTGTCGTTCAGCGCCGAGGCGAGCCACGGCGCCAGTTCCGGCGCGCTCCAGCCGCTGGCCGCACCGGCATCCGGCTTGAACGTGACCTTGGCGTTATAGGGCGGGTCGAATTCGAGCAGCGCTTTCAGTTCCGCGACCGCCTTGACCGCATCGAGAAGCGGCGGCAGGCGCAGCGACAGCTTGAACGCCGTACGCGGACGCAGCACATTGCCGGCATCGGCGATGGCCGGCAAACCGGCCGCGCCCGTGACCGAAAGCGACGGGCGCCAGGTGGAGTTGAGCAGCGCCTCTTTCGGATCGCTCGTGGTGGGCAGCACCTGGCGGCCATCCTGGCCGCACGCCCACGGAATCTTCTTCCAGACGTCGTCGCCCAGAATCTGGGCGGTGGCCTCCGCTTCACGCAGACGCTCCGCCGGGATCGGCGCATGGAAACCCTGCGGCAACAGGTTGCCATTGGAAGCGTCTTCGAGGCGGTCGAACAGTTGCCGCATGATGCGGAAGCTCGACGGCGCAATGCCGCCGTACCCGCCCGAGTGAATGCCCTCGTCGAGCACATGGACTTCGAGGTCGCCGGACACCAGGCCGCGCAGCGAGGTGGTCAGCCACAACTGGTCGTAGTTGCCGGCCCCGGAATCGAGGCAGACCACCAGCCCCACTTTGCCGAGCCGTTCGCGCAGCGCATCGACATACGGCAGCAGGTCGTAGCTGCCCGACTCCTCGCAGGTTTCGATCAGGCCGACACAGCGCGGCCGCTGGACGCCCTGGGCGTCCAGCGCGGCGAGAGCGGTGAGGCTCGCGTAGATCGCATAGCCGTCGTCCGCGCCGCCGCGGCCATAGAGCTTGCCGTCTTCCAGCTTGGGGGTCCAAGGCCCGAGGTCGTTACGCCAACCGTCGAACTCGGGCTGTTTGTCGAGGTGGCCGTAAAGCACAATCGTCTCGGTGCTGCCCGAACGGGTGGCCGGCGTTTCGAAGAAAATCACCGGTGTGCGGCCCGGCAAGCGGATCACCTCCAGCTTCAGGCCTTTGACGGGCTGTTGCCCGGCCCATTGCGCCGCGTCCGTCACCACCCGGTCGATAAAGCCGTGCTTGACCCAGTCGGCGTCGAAAGCCGGACTCTTGGCGGGCACGGCGATATAGTCGGTGAGCGCCGGCACGATCTCGTCGTTCCACTTGCGATCCACGAACTCGCGGAGCGTGTCGTGGTTGATCTGGCTGGCCTGCTGGGTGGTATCGTCGGAAATCATGTTGGCTGTCCGGTCGGTCGGTCAAAACGCACATGATAGTCCTCTACGGTGCCAGCCTGAAGTCCCCCATTCGGCCAGGACTGCCCAAAACCGCCCTGCCGCCACGCCACGACTTTCCCGACACTCGGGTTGGCGGAGCGAAGCAGTGGGCGCCTCCGGACGCCTATGCGCGAATTGCGCAAACGCGCGACAATTACCGAATTGGCACTATGCCGGGAGTCCCGCGATGCTGGGCAGCACGGTCGTTCAAGCGGTGGCCGCGGTCGTCGCACTGGGGGTGTATTTCCTGCCGGCGATTCTCGCCGACCGGCGCAAGCGTCACGACCTGCTGACGCTTGCGCTCTTCAACGCCTGTCTCGGCTGGACCGGCTTCGGCTGGCTGGCCGCGTTGTATTGGGCGCTGCAGCCGAACCCGCCGAAAGACGTCGCGACCGAGGTGGCCGAGACGCGGCGCATTGTCAGGATGCGGACCTTTTCCGTCATGCTGATTCAGCGCGTGCAGAACCGGGCGAGCCGCAACAAGAACGAGCGCTGAGCGGCCGCCAGCCCGCCGGTACACTCCCCGTAACCCAAGGCGCGCCGCCGCGCTTCCTCATTTGCCCACTACCCGGCCGTTCGGCCAATTGCCGGTTTTTCGCCACGCGTGGAATAATCGACCAGCCCACCCACCTCGCGCATCACCCTTTCTGGAGCACTGCAATGCCTGAACTCAGCAAGCTGCTGACCTTTGGCCTCGTCTCGCTTGGCATGGCGCTCACGCCTGGTCCGAACATGCTGTACCTCGTCTCGCGCTCGATCTGCCAGGGGCGTACCGCGGGCCTGATCTCGCTCGGCGGTGTTGCGCTCGGCTTCCTGTTCTATATGTTCAGCGCCGCGCTCGGCATCACCGCCCTGCTGCTGGCCGTGCCGTTTGCTTATGACGCGCTGCGCTTCGGCGGCGCCCTGTACATGCTGTGGCTCGCATGGCAAGCCGTCAAACCGGGTGGACGCTCGCCGTTTCAGGTGCGCGACCTGCCCGCCGACAGCCCGCGCAAGCTGTTTGCCATGGGTTTCGTCACCAACCTGCTGAACCCAAAAATCGCCGTGCTGTATCTCTCGCTGCTGCCGCAATTTATCGATCCGCAACTGGGACATGTGCTGGAGCAATCGCTGGTGCTGGGGTCGGTGCAGATCGCGTTTAGCCTGACCGTCAATTCGCTCGTCGCGATCATGGCCGGTTCGATTGCGGTGTTTCTCGGGCGGCGCCCTGGGTGGATTCTGGTTCAGCGCTGGTTGATGGGAACGGTGCTCGCCGGCCTCGCGGTACGCATGGCAACCGAAGCACGGCGCTGATCGTGTTGCACACGCGCCCTCTCAATGCCGGCGATCTGGACCTGATCTGCCGTCACCGCTATGAAATGTTCCGCGAGGCAGGGCGCGAGCCTGCCCTGCTCGACCAGATGACGCCGCCCTTTCGCGCGTGGCTGCAGCCGCGGCTTGCGGACGGCTCGTACTTCGGCTTTATCGTGCTGGACGGCGACGCGCCGGTGGCGGGCATCGGGCTGATGGAAATCGACTGGCCGCCGCATCCGCTCCATCCGGAACAGGACCGGCGCGGCTACGTGTTGAATGTCTATGTGGAACCGGGTTACCGGCAGCGCGGCATCGCACGCACCTTGATGGACCGCGCGGAGGCGGCGTTCAGCGAGCGAGGGTTGCCGTATGCGATCCTGCACGCCACGCAGTTGGGGCGCCCGCTTTACGAGGGACTCGGCTGGGCGCCGACTACGGAGATGGCCAAGGCCGTGGGCAAGCCGCCGGCGGCCTGAACCTCAGGCACAGCTCAGCCCGAGTGCGCAACGCGCCCGAAGCTGCGCAGTTTCACGGAGCCAGCCGGGATGGAGCGCGGTTCGAGCCGAACCCGTTCCTGCTCGAACATCTCCTGGCGTAGTTCACCCTGCTCGTCGAACCACTGGCAAACCACCCAGTCACCTGAAGTGAGCGCAACGGGGCCGGCGTAGGTCACGGTCATGCGTGGGCCGCCCGATTTGAGCGTGACGACGTCGCCGATATTCAGCGGTGCGATTGACGGTGTATCGAATGCATCGAGGGTAGCGGTCAGCATATCAATCCCCGGGGACGAAAGCAGTGAAATGTTTTAACCCATGGTCTCAGCCGGACGGCTGGCGAAATATTTATAAAGTTTGCCAAGATTAACAACTGAAATTCCGGACTGCAACTGATTTTTGTTGATACCGTTTTCACGCAGCAGGGAATTTGATTTCGATCATCGGCTCGCCGGATGAAATAATGATCGGCTCGCTAAAACCTATTCAGCAGATCTTCCTCTGCCCCGCCCCACGGCCCTGAGCGCGGGAACAACTTACGTGAGCCGAACGCCTGTGCCGAAAAATATACTGAGCCGGATTCCTCAGACATTGGCATTTTTTGATTTCAGTTATGAAACGTTTTTATCCGATCAATTATTGCGACAACCATCCATAAACCGGGCGCTCATCCATGAATATCACCAATGGAGGGCGCACCGCATTAAGTCGGTGCAGTGAAATACCCCTACGGTAGCCATTGTCACTTCAATGGTGAATCGCAATCCGCTGATGACGCACCAGTAGTGCACTCAAGCCAATACAAGTCAGCATCAACAGTGCGTTGATGCCGAGGCTGTACTGAAACGCGTGGGCGTATGCATCCGGCGTCGCCCGGCCACCCAGCACGCCGAAGAACGCACCGCTGATTGCCGCGGTGCCGAACGCCGAGCCGATCTGCAGGGTCGACGTGACCACGCCTGAAGCCAGCCCCGCCTTCTGCGGCGCCACTTCCGCGAGGACGGTGCGCATGATCGACGGCAGCAGCAGGCCATGGCCGACACCGGCGCACACCAGCCCGCAGTAAAACAGCAGATCCGGCGCGGCAGCATGGGTGGCCGACCAGCCGGTTACCGTAAAGCCGACCGTCATCATCGAAAACCCGAGCGTCAGCACATGGCTGCCGATACGCCGCACCACCGCCGGCGAGGTCAGCGGCCCGATCAGGAAGCCGATCGCAAACGGCATGATGGCGACGCCGGAGGCAAGCGGCGTCCAGTGCAGACCGGTTTGCAGAAAGATGCCGTAGGTCAGAAAGAACGCGCTGTTGCAGTAGAACAAGAACGCCAGCACGAGACCGAGTGCGAACGCCGGATTGCGGAACAATTGCAGGTCGACGAGCGGATGGCCGCCTCGCCGCTCCACGCGCCGCTCCGTCGCGACGAACAGCGCGAACGCCGGTACGCTCAGCGCAAACATCACGAACGTCCAGGCCGGCCAGCCGGCCTCGCGGCCGTGCGTCATCGGATAGATCACCAGCAGCAGCAACAGCGACAGCAAACCGACACCCTTCAGGTCCACGCCGCTACGCACGGCGGGCTGGTTTTCCGGCACAAACTTCCAGGTGCCGATAAACGCGAGAATGCCCACCGGAATGTTGATCAGGAAAATGACACGCCAGTCGAGGCCGAACGGCCGGTAGGTAATCAGCGCACCGCCACCGAGTTGTCCGACAATGGAAGCCAGCCCGAACACGAAACCGTAGAAGCTCATCACGCGCGTTTGCTGCGCGAGCGGCACCACCGCGCGAATCGTGGCCAGCACCTGCGGCGCCATCACGGCGGCGGCCATGCCTTGCACGATCCGCGCGATCACCAGCATGTGCCCGCCTGGAGCAAAGCCGCACAAGGCCGACGCCACCACGAAGCCCGCCATCCCGGTCATGAACATGCGGCGGCGTCCGAACAGGTCACCTAGCCGCCCGCCGGTGATCAGAAGCACGGCATAGGCGGACGCATATGCCGAGACGATCAGTTGCAACTGCGCATCCGTGGCGCCGAGCCCGGTGTGGATTGCCGGCAGCGCCAGATTGACAATGAAGTAGTCAAGCGGCGCGAGAAACGCGCCCACGAACAATACGGCGAGCGCGAGCCCCTGACGTTCGAAGCGCGGCTCTGCTTCGGCTGTGGCGCCGGCGCCAGGCACAGCGCCCGTTCCCGGCGCAGCAAACGCCATCGGCGTAGATTTGACGCATTCGCTATTCATGACCGCCCGTTCAATAATTTGGTAAAAAAATTTACGTGAGCGCGCGCATCGCCACGTCGACGATCGCCGTGAGTTCATGCTCTTCGTGCGCGACCCGGCCCAGTACCCGCAACCCCTGCATGATGCAGAGCAGGAAATTGCTGGCTGCCTTGTCGTCGAGCGTCGAGCTGAAAGCGCCGCTTGCCTGGCCGCGAATCACAGCGGCGGCGAGCAGCGTCGCCATGCGGCGCTGGATCGAGGCGATGCGGCTGCGCAGCGCCTCGTCGTCCGCCTGCATTTCCAGCGTGGTGTTCGTAATCAGGCAACTGCGCTGCTGCGTCAGCCCCGACGACACCTTGGCGTAATGCAGAAGCGCGTTGCGCAGCGCCTCCTGCGGCGGCAGCGGCGCGTTCAGCCGCTCGGCGAGGCGGGCAACCGAACCTTCCGCGTAATGATCGAGCGCGGCCAGCATGATGCCGTGCTTGTCGCCGAAGACGCCGTACAAACTGCCGCGCAGCAGGCCGGTAGCCTTGCAGAGATCGTCGATCGAAGTGGCATGGTAGCCATGGCGCCAGAATACTTCGCTCGCATGCGCCAGCACCGTAGACGTGTCGAACTCGCGCGGGCGCCCGCGGGCGCTCGTGGTGCGGGTTCTCTTCAGGGAGGCGGGCTGGTTCATGGGAATGCATATTATGACTATCCATTCAACAAATCAAGCCTGCTGGGAGGATTCTGGTGCAAATGGGAGTGCGGACAAGTTTAAGCTCGCGGTTTAACGAGTGGGTGGCGAGGCATGGGCAAGTGGCAAAGCACCGACAAGCTATTCGACGGTCTGCATTTCGATCGCGAATTGCCGAGCGACGGTCGTAGAACGATGCGAAGTGAAAATTGCCGGTCATGCCGCGATGGCCGATTGCCCAGCCAGACGCCGTCCGAAGCGATACGTCCGGGACAACGTACCGAAAGACACTTGGAAAACGCTACAACTGCTTACAAATCTTGCGGGCAATACGTCCACCGGTTTGTCGGCTCCGGCGTTCTTGCTGACACACATCAACGGAGCGCGCCATGAACACCAACCTGACATCCGATTCTCCGCAACGCAATCGTATCCACCCTCTGGTTGCCGGTGCGGCTGTGGCCGTTATCCTGGCCAGTGCGACGGGCATCGCAGCGATGACGGGCATTCTTCCGACGTCCCGGGCAACGACCGCGCCTTCGACGCAAGCTGTACCGGTCGTCGCTCAGGCCGCCAGCGCGTCGCTAGCGTCGGCGCAACCAGATGCTCAGCAACACGTCACGCGGGAGGAAGCGCCAGTCCGGCCCAGTATTCATCATCACCGGACCACTCCGGCTGAGCAGGCTCCCAGGAACAACAACACATATCAAGACGCAGCGCAGCCTGCACCAAGACCGGTCGCGGTTGACCCGAACGCCGGCGAAGTTGTCGCCGTCAATACAGTTCAGGAACCCGAACCGACCACGGGTCTCGGAGCCGTAGGCGGAGCTGTCGCTGGTGGGTTGCTGGGAAATCAGGTTGGAGGAGGACGCGGTCGCGTTCTGGCAACGATTGCGGGTGCGGTTGGCGGTGGATTTGCTGGCAACGGAATCGAGCATGCAGTGCGAAAGGCTACGACCTACCAGGTGCAGGTAAGAATGCAGGATGGCAGCTACCGGAACTTCAACTACTCGACGCAGCCACCCGTCCAGGTCGGTGAGCGCGTCCATGTCTCGGGCGATTCCCTGAGCACGTCTTAATCATGGTCAGAACCGGCAGTACCCACAGCGGGGTACTACCGGTTACAGAATTGACATGTCGGCCGCACCTGCGTCCGCGCGCCGCCCATAGAATCCGTGTCGTTCGCAATTGTCTGGCGCCCGCCGGAAGTAGGCAGGACAGGAGAACTCCATGAGACGCGATACCCTTTTTCTGGCAGTGGGCATTACAGCCACGTGCGCATCCGGCGCGGCTTTCGGCCACGCGGACATTGATCAGCGAAAATCGAATCGGATCTCACTTTTCCGGTCTATTGTGTCCACACAGCGGCGCGCGGGTCTGACCTTCGCGAAGCGCCGGCCAGGCGCCTGCGGCGACAGGTTGCCGTTCAGTCCCCGGCCGGCATAACGGGCGAAACCGCTTGCGAATCGGCAAACTCCACGCGATTGCGCCCGCCTCGCTTCGCCTTATACAAAGCCGAATCCGCTAACCCGTATGCAGTATCGAAATCGGTGCGAACCGGGTTGGCGCTGACGCCGAAACTGGCCGTGATGCGACGATTCACGGGCGCCGCGAAAACGTGACTGCCGATCGCCTCGCGCATTTTCTCCGTCAACTCCAGCGCCTCGGCGAGATCGTGCCCCGGCAACAGGACGGTAAACTCTTCGCCGCCGACGCGGCCGATAACGCCCTGCTCACCGACAATGCGCCGCAAGCAATCGACGATACCGAGGATCACCGCGTCGCCAACAGGATGGCCGAAATCGTCATTTATTTTCTTGAACTCATCGATGTCGAGCAGGATCATCACCGCACGATCGACGCGCAACGCCTTGATGGTCCGTTCGATCACCGCACTGCGGTTCAATACATCGGTCAACGCATCGTGTGTCGCACGATATTGCAACTGCTGGGTCAGTGCATGCATCTCGCGCTCGGCGCGGTCGCTGCGCCCAATCAGGCGGCGCGTCTCGCGCATCAGGCGTTCGAAATGTCCGATCAGCTCGGCTAGCGCCAGGCGGGATTGCTGGGCGTCGGCGTCGAGATTCGCATGAATCGCGCGCGCCTTCTCCAGCGCCTCGCTCTCGTTCTTGAACAGGTCCGCAGATTCGTTTGAAGGCGCGTCCGAAGGGGAAGTTGGAGCCACCGTGGCCGTCCTTAGATCGCAACCGGACAATCGGTGAACTGGATCGCCGTGAAATCGGCTTGCAATTCCTCGCCGAATTCGAGAATGGTTTCGTCCTCGGCGTCGCGGTACCACCGCACCAGCACGCTATTTCCAGATGAAGCCGCCTGATCCAGCGCATCGAACACGTTGAACAACATCTTCGTGCTCGAACTGTTGAAGTACGTCAGGGTGACCTCAACCGTGATAACGGCATTGTTGCAACCTGCGAGGTACGCGCGAAGCTGCTCGATCACCGGGGCATAGAACGCGGCTGCGTTCTCGGGATAAGACTCTCCCCTGAACGTCAGCACGTTCTGGTCGAATTGAAAATCGATTTCCGGCGACGTGGTCGTAGCCGCAATATAAAGATTATCCATGGCGGACACCCGTCCCTTGGTCAGATGATGGTCTTGAGGAAAAATAGCGTGGTTTCTGGAGCGTCGCCGCGCGGACAAAAGGCAAACTCCAGCGGAGCGCTCGCATCTCGAGCCATCGTCAGGAACCCAAGCCCCGCACCCTTGCTTTCCTCCGGCGTGTCGGAGCGCAGCGACAGCTTGTACGCCTGCTTGATTTCTTCAAACGACATGCTGCGCAACGGCTCGAGCCGCTCGCGCAAATTGCTCACTGCCGTCGTCGCAATCGGATTCACACATAACATGAGATGACGCTCGCCCTCGGTGCTGATGCACACCGCGCCCTCGCGTATTGCGCCACCTGCCCCGCCACCCTCGACGAGCGAGTCGGACGAATAGTGGACGATATTCTGCGCGAGTTCGATAAAGGACGAAAACAGTTTGCGCCGGGTCGGCCCGCTGACCCCCGCCACTTCCAGTTGCAGCTTCACGACTTCGCTCATGGCCGCGACGATGCTTTGGGAGAAGTAGCCCTTGTGATAGAAAATCAGGTTGCGCCTCTGAGCGAGTTCGAAAAACGCGGCATCCTGGTCTAAGAGTTCAAACATGTTCATGGACTACCCTAAACGCGTGCAAAAAATAGCGTGACGTCATCGCGACGTGCCTGTGCGCCCTGCCAGTCGGCCAACGCGCGCTGCAAGGCATCGCAGATCGCGGATAACGGCTGCGCACGGTTCTCGACAATCAGATCGAGCGCCCGGCGCTTGCCAAAAGCAATTTTTCGCGGGCCGCCGATCTGATCGATCAGCCCATCGGTCGAGACGAACAGGAGGCTGCCCGGCGTCAGCGCGACGGTGTTCAGCGCCCACGCATAGTCCGCCAGACTGTCGACATAGCCGACGCCCATGCGCTCGCCCGAAATGCTGTCGAAGTAATCGGCATCCGGCCGCAAAATGTGCAGCGCAATGCGCGCACCGGAAAAATGCAGTTGCTGCTGTTCCGCATCGAACCAGAAGAAAGCCGCGTCGAGGCCGTCGTTCGACTGCGGCGACTCGCCTGTCCTATGCACTTGACCCAGCAAGCCCTTGACGTTGCGATTGACGCCTGCCAGAAGAGCGGCCGGGTCGCGCGGTCCGATTCGCTCGAGCGCCTGCGACAGCGAAGCCGAGGCAAGCAGCGTCATGAAGGCGCCAGGCACGCCATGTCCGGTACAGTCGGCTACCGCGCCGAACCATCCATCGGAGAACGAAGCAAAGTGATAAAAGTCGCCGCCCACCACATCGCGCGGCTCCCATTTCAACGCGGCATCCGCCAACATGGACGACAGCGCGTCGCGCGACGCGCGCAGCATGGCTTGCTGGATCACGCTCGCATATTCGATGCTCTGCATGATTTGACGGTTCTTTTCCGCCTGCATTTCAGCCACGGCGCCCAATAGCTGAAAACCGCTCGCAAGTCCGACGAACCCGCCCTCGCGCGTCACAATGAAGCCGTCGGACAGCGCCTTGTGACCCACCTCCACCGTCTTGAACGTCAGCGCTTCGATGCTCATGTCCGCGTCGACGATGAGCGGCTCCTTGTCCATGAACGCGATACAGCTTTTCTTGTCGTAAAGCTCCCGGTGAAATGGCTTGCTCATTTGCGACAGGAAAATATCGCGGTTAATCAGTCCAATGGGACGGTTGCCTTCCACCACGGCCAAACTGACCATGTCGCGCCGCGAATAGAAAATCTCGATTGCCAAAGAGTTGGAATCGGCCGCATCGATGGTTGGGAATTCCTGACATAAATCGCCGGCGCAACGCGGGCTTGCGGTGACTCCGGGGCGACGAAACTGCGCAAGCGCGGGATGCATTTCGAGACCACCCGTTGAACGAGAAATCAGCACGCTAATGGGTCTACATGTCAGTTTCGTTACGCCCGACGATTAAAGAAAGCAGCCCGAAAAGACAAGCGGGACGTGGGCGCGCCCAAAGGCTCGTCGCAAACGTTTTCCCTCTGGTTATGGCCGATATGCGCTCATCCAGGCTCGCGTTGCGTCTGCGCGACTGCGGCGGATTGACGCGAAAGACCATCAGCGATTTTTGGCGGGCGCTGGCACATGTCCTCATACCGGCACAATGGCAAGGTCGGAGTGAGCGCGGTATACTGGTCCGTTCGCCACACGCCATACAACCCCACCTTTCGCATCAACCGGCCAGCAACTCATGCGTATCCTGCTGATCGAAGACGAACTGGAACTCGCTTCGGCAATCCAGAATGCGCTGGGCAAGCGCAATATTGCAGTCGATTGCGTGTCCAGCCTGAGCGAGGCACGCTATGCGATCCGCGAGTGCCAGTACAAAGTGGTGCTACTCGACCGGCTCTTGCCCGATGGCGACGGACTCACCGCCATTCCCGATCTGCGCGCAGCAGCGCCGGGCATTCCGGTGATCGTGCTGACCGCGGCAGGCGAAATCGCGGCGCGAGTCGAAGGGCTCGATGCCGGCGCCGACGACTATCTCGCCAAGCCCTTTTCGATGGACGAGCTGACTGCGCGCCTGCGTGCGCTCGCGCGACGTGCGCCCGTCATGCAGACGCACAAGGTCACCGTGGGTGCGCTTGAAATCGATCTCGTCTCGCTCACCGCAACCGTTCGCGGCGAGCCGCTCGGCTTGCGGCGGCGCGAACTGCTGGCACTGCAGGCACTCGTCGAGAGCGCGGGCAAAACGGTGCAGCGCGACCAGTTGATCGCGCGCGTCTATGGGCTGGATGAGGACATTCAATCGAATGCACTCGACGCTCATATCTCCCGGCTACGCAGCAAGCTTGCGCTGCACGACGCGGGTATCGAGATTCGGCCCGTGCGCGGCATCGGCTATCTGCTTTCCACGACTGAATGAGCTATCTCCAGAATCTGTCAATCACGCAGCGCATTTCGGTCATGCTGATCGGAACCTTGATAGCCGTTGCGATTGCATCGGGACTGCTGACACTCATCAACTTTCTGCAGTGGGACCTCTCCGGCTACGTGATGGATGACCGCAGCGACAGCGTCATCCTCGCGGCAGTATCGCGTACAACCGACGGTCATCTCGCGCTGCAACGCACCCCGGAACTCGAATCGCTCGAGCGTACAGCGCCCGGGTTGTGGTTTGTCGTGCGCGACCAGGGCGGGGACCAGATCAGCGTTGGCCGCGTCTCCGCGCCTTGTGTATCGGCAGTCGCCACGCTGCCCCGCCTTTTCGGCGGCACCATTACGGATCTCAGCGATCACGGCAATCTCTCGTGCAAGCTCAAGACCGTGCGCGCCCATCTCGGTGACATGCAGATCGCCTATGGCGGCGGCCCGCTGATGCCGGCGTGGAAGGCTGCCGGCATCGCGGTGATCCGATATCTGGAAGCGCCGTTTTTTCTTCCGCTGCTGCTCGTCAATATCGTGACCATTCCGATTGTCGTGGCATTGGCATTGCGCAAACTGAAGGACGTCGTGCAACTCGCGCGCTATGTCGATATCGACCGTCGCGGCCTGCGCCTGCCCGAGGAGGGCCTGCCACGCGAAATTGCACCGCTGGTGCGCGCGTTCAATGCTGCGCTCGAGCGCCTCGACGCCGGACGGACCCAGCAGGATCGCTTCATCGCCAACGCCGCGCACGAACTGCGCACACCGGTCGCCATCATCCGAGCACGTCTCGACGCGCTGGAGAATGGACCGCTGAAGGCAAAGCTCGAGCAGGATGTAGAGCGTCTCGGCGAGCTGAGCGATGCGCTACTCGACCTCCAGGCACTCAAAAGCACTACGCTGCGGATGGAACCGCTGAACCTCGTCGCCCTGGTCCGCGAAACGATAGGCGATCTCGCACCCGTCGTCCTGAGTGCGGGCCACGACGTCGAGTTCGTCTGCGATGCCGAGCAACTCGACGTTTCCGGCGATGCCGCGTCGCTGACACGCGTCATCGTCAACCTCGTGCAGAACGCGATCAAGCACGGTGGCACCACAACGATGCTCACCGTGACCGTGAAAGCCGATGCCACCTATGTTCTGATGGAATTTGCCGACACCGGGCCGGGCATACCGTCTGTATGGCGGGAACAGATCTTCGAGTCCTTCTCACGCTATACGCGCCATGGTTCCGGGGCCGGCCTCGGCCTGAGTATCGTGCGCGAGATCGCCATCATGCACGGTGGCCGCGCGAGCTATTTCGAGCCGCCGACGCGCGGCACGGGTATTCGCGTAAGCCTGCCGCGCGTCGACGCCAGCAAGGATGTTTTCGGCTCGCCAGGGAACGCCTTGCCTCACTAAGCATTTCTAATGCATGCGAGTTCTTCAGGCATGCTTGAAATCAAGCATGGGATCGCGCGACGCAGAATGCGCGATCCGCTCAATTGCGAGCGCCAGCGGAAGCTGGTTTATCGAAACCGGGCCTAGAACGTATAGCCCGCGAGCGTCGCAACATTCAATGACACGCGGCGTTGCACAATCGGGCTGTTCCCGGCGTCGCCAACGAGGCGCGTCACTTGGGTCGACGTCGAAACCGACCAGTGGCGGTCGAAACGGTGCACCCAGGTCACGCCGAAATCGACTGCATTGAAACCGCCGCCGAGACTGTATTGCCGGAACCCCGAGGCTGCGCTTTGCGACGCATTCACGCCCCACATCGTCTGGTTGTAAGTCGCCGAACCCAGATGCACCACAGTCTTCGCCGTCAGTACATCCGATCTGGATACCAGCATCGGCGCCTCGAAAGCAACACGCCATGCATCGCCGATGCTGCGGTTGCTCAACGGCACGTCAGCCGCGACGCTTACAGAGCCCACGTTCGCGAAGCGGTATCCCGCCGTCACGGTCGCGAGTAGCGCATTCGGCACATTGCCCATGCCGCGCAGCGCGTCGGACCCGCTGCCGAGCGTTTCGTTCGTATCCTTGCGGCCGATGGCGTAGTTCAACGCGGTGTCGATGTAAAAGTTGTGCGGCAAATCCAGCTTGTAGCCGACGCCACGCGTCGTATCGACATAGATGCCCGACGGCGTCGTCACATTGAGGTACGGCACCGGAATGAAGTGGTACTCGTTACTGCCGAGATATCGCGGAGCGACATCAATGCCGGCGCCGACCGTGACGTTGTAGCCGTCGGCGAATGCACCGGACGAAACAGCAAAACCAACCGCCGCCGAAGCGAGGTAGAAAGCAAAACTTAACTTCATTCGAGATATCCGCAAATAGTAAAACCGCTCGTCGCGCGTTGACGGGTGTACGTGCAACGACACGTCGCGAAGCAAAGACAGTCGGCGTCCGAGGGTAAAAGTCCGACGACGCTGCGGATTCTATGAGTCATACATTGTGCGAACATTGCGTGCCGCACTGCGCGGCGCCCGCGGTACGGATAGGTTGCCGCCGTTCAACATGCGGGTGTGTGGGTTCGGGCGCGCGGGAAAAGGAACATTTGCGCTGTCCGCAGCGCCGTTAATGTTCCGACAATGTTTCCCCGTCATACTCTTCCGGACCGGTTCCCGGGCAAAGCGGCTGTAGCTGACGCATGCGAGCGATTGTCAATCTGCAATCGGACCCGGTCACCGGGCTCTAAACAGGAAGGCGACGATGTTGATCGTTGGGATGGGAATTGGATTCTTCGGAGGTCTGATGTTGATGTACGTGTTCGCTCTACTTCAGGTGCACAAGTTTCGATGATTCCGCCAGGCGTCAAGCAACGGCTTTCCAGCCACACACCAGTAAAACAGGATCAGTTAGTGAACACCCCTGAAATCGCGGGCCTGTGCCTGCCTGCCCTATCTTTGACCTCTACG
Organism: Paraburkholderia sp. SSBN10T; assembly: GCF_056619545.1. Taxonomy (NCBI): domain Bacteria; kingdom Pseudomonadati; phylum Pseudomonadota; class Betaproteobacteria; order Burkholderiales; family Burkholderiaceae; genus Paraburkholderia; species Paraburkholderia sp. SSBN10T. The sequence continues at coordinate 25,944 of NZ_JBWQQI010000011.1, read as the reverse complement.
GCGGGAGGCATGTGTGACCTCAGCGAATTGCCTCATGCACTCCTGATTTTCACGCCGTTCGTCCTTCCGCGGGATGAATCGCCGGCGCCATCCTGGGAGGCGGACGAACACGGCTTGGCGGGACTCGAGGAACTGCTTGGCTTTGCACGGCTGTATAAGCAGTTCGAGTCGCGCAATATCCAGCTTTTTGGAATCACGACGCAAGCGCCGCTTGTACAGAAACTGGTAGCCGAGATACTGGCGCTGCCGTTTCCATTGTTGAGCGACTCACGGCGAGCCTTGTCTGAGCAACTCCAACTGCCAGTGACAGAGCGAGGCCGGGTCCCGCGCAACCGTCCGGTCATCATTGAGATCCGCGATGGGCGCGTGGCGTATGTTTGGGACCCGCTTGCTTCGTCGGGTCAGTGCGCACAAGTGATTCTCCGGCATGTGTCGAACGACAGCGATCGCAACTAACATCAGATACGATCGGTTTACCTTGCACGCTAGCTACACCGTCACAACGCCGCATTCTCCCGAATAATCTTCGCGATCACTTTCTCCGCCTCACCGGCCCCCTTGTCATACACCCGCGTACTCTGCAGCGGCGCGGGCGTATCGTTGCCGATCAGTTGCCCCGTACGCACGCGCGTATCGACCGACACCTGCATCGATAACCCCAAACGCAGCGGATGCGCGTTCAGGTCGCCCGCGTCGAGCGAGATCACGATCGGCACGCGCTGCACCACCTTGATCCAGTTACCGGCCGCATTCTGCGAAGGCAGCATCGAAAAGGCGCTGCCTGTCCCTGCGGAGAAGCCCTCCACCCGCCCGCGATACACCACCTGCGAGCCATACACGTCCGAGACGATCCGAACCGGCTGACCGACTCGCATATGGCGGATCTGCCCTTCCTTGAAATTGGCTTCAACCCAGAGCCGTTCGAGCGGAATGATCGACATCAACGGCACGCCCGGACCGACCTGCTGCCCGATCTGCACCGAGCGCTGCCCGACTGTACCGTCGACCGGCGCGACGATCGTCGAGCGCTGCAGATTGCGAAACGCGAGCCGCAGTTGTGCCGCCGCCTGCAGCACCGAAGGATTCGCGTCGACCGCTTGCCCGCTGCCCAGCGCGCGCGCCGCATCGAGTTGAGACTGGGCCGAAGCGAGATTGGCCGCGGCCACCGCCACGGCTTCACGAGCACGCGCCAGTTCTTCCGGGGCGACAATCTCGATCGGCGAGTGATCGCGTGCCGCCAACGCCTGCTGCGCCAGCGCCAGTTCCGCGCGGCGCGCCTTGATTGCCTCCACGTACAAGCCGCGCGAGCGTTCCGCGTTGGCCACCTGGCGCACCGCCAGCGCGAGCTGCGCCTGCGCCTGGGCGTAAGCGACGGCCGCTTCGGTATCGTCGAGCTTCACCAGCGCCTGCCCGGCGGTGACGCGCTGCGTGTTGTCAGCGAGGATGTCCGTGACGGTGCCGGGAATCTGCGCGGCGATCTGCACGATATGACCGGCGACGTAGGCGTCGTCGGTTTCCTCGTAAAAGCGCGCATTGAAAACCCACCAGCCGAGCGCTGCCAACGCGACCACGGCGGCCGCGCCCAGAAAGACTGTGAGGCGGCGCCTCCTCGTTGCGCGGCGCGCGTCGTGCTGCATCGCGGCAGCCTGGGACTGGCTGGCCCGGTCGATATCGTTCTTGTCGTTGTACATTCAGTCGAAGTGCGTATCCGTGATCCGTCCGTGTGAAGGAAAGGCAGCCTGAAAATGGGAAATCGGCGGCCCGGCAATTTTCCGCTCGTCAAAGCCGCCGCCTAGCGCGGCGACCAGCTCAACCTGCAACACCCGGCGCTGTGTCTGCAGTTCCATCTGCTCGGCGCGCTCGTCAAGCAGCCTCAGGTCGGCCAGCATCACGTCCTTTTGCATGACGAGGCCGCGCTGATGGCGCTCGTCGGCAATCGCAACGATATGCGTGGCAGCGTCGACCGCCTGCGCCTGCTGCTGCACCAGCTTATCCACGGTGCGCAACGACGTCAGCCGTTGCGCCACTTCCCCTAGCGCCTGCTCGATGGTTTTGTTGTACAGGCTGAGCGCCACGTCCACACTGGCATAGTCGCCGCCGAGCTTGGCGCGCAGGCGGCTGCGATCGAAGATCGGCAGTGACACCGCCGGCCCGACGGAGCCGGTCAGCGCTTCGTGGGTAAACAGTGACGCGGGTGTGAGCGCCGTCAAGCCTGCGAAGGCCACCAGGTTCACATCCGGGTAGAACTGTGCGCGCGTCGCATCGACGTTCGCCACCGCGGCTTCGGCACGCAGGCGCGCGGCGACGATATCCGGGCGCCGCCCCAGCAGATCGACGGGCAACCGTGCCGGCAGTCCGGCTGCATCGAGGTCCGCGAGGTCGGCCAGTTGCGGCCGGCGAATCGTGAGTCCACGTTCCGCGCCGCGGCCGCTCAGCACTCCAAGCTGCAACTGCGTGAGCTTGATCCGTTCGTCGTTGAGTTCCATCTGCGCAACGAGGCGGTTCTGCTTGAGCACGGCGTCCGCGGCGTCGTACCCGTTATCGAGACCACGCGCGAACCGTTCACGCAGGACGTCGTTCACGAAGTCGCTCGCGTGCTGCCTTTCCTGCAGGTTGTCCTGCATCGCGTAGTCGCGGTCCAGTTCGAAATACAGCGTGACGATCGCGACAGTCAGCGAGAGCCGCGCCTGCTCCGCGTCCACTCGCGCCGCATCGCGCCCGGACAAAAGCCCGCGCGTCATGGCGGCATTCTTGCCCCACAGGTCAAACTGATAGCTCAGCCCCGCAAACAGGGCCGACGGTGATTCGGTCGGATCGCTAAAGAGCTGCACGGGAATCGTCTCGCCCGCCACCGACACATTCGCGACGTTCGGCGGCTGCGGCAAGCGCGCCTTGGTGACGGTCGCCCCGGCTGTGCCCGTGAGTCCGGTCAGCGACGCGAACTGCTCGAGTTGCGACTGCGCGACGCCGATCCGCGCTTTGGCAATCTGCATATCGGGATTCTGCTGCAGCGCTTCGCCGACGAGTTCATCCAGTTGCGGATCGCGGTACCGTTCGACCCACTCGGGAGTGGGCCACGCCCCGTTCGTCCGGGTTCCGGCTGTCTTCGCTAGCGCGTCCGCCTCCGGCATCAACGGTTTGACGTTGGCGTGCAGGCCGGCGTCATCGACGCAGCCGGCTAGCAGCAGAATAAGCAGCACAAACAGCAGCGCGTTCGCCGGCCACAGCCACAGTTCGAGAGGAGCAAGCTTCATTCGTACTGCGCCCTGTATGCGAAGCGCGCGGCAAGCGCCGGGCGCGTACGTTCCAATGGACCGAGCCGTCCGAACAGGCCATCCGACATGCCGAGCAGGATGCCGTTGAGCTTGGCGAGCTTGTCGGTTTCGAGCAACAGCACCTGCACGATCTGCCACAGCGTCAGAAGATTCGGCACGATGGCAACCGGAAAACGCATGCCGTACTGCAGTCCGATCTGCATTGCATTGCGGGCGCTGTAATAGCGCCGATACCACGGATGATTGGTCGCGGTCATATGGAACGGTCCAAGGCGATGGCGGCGCCGTTCGCCGATCTTGTGCGAGAGGATCAGCGACGGTATGACATACAGCGGAACGTTGCGCGCCAGCGCTCGCAGGCAGTACTCCGTATCCACATGATCGATAAACAGCGGTTCGTCGAAGCCGCCGAGTGTCTCGAACGCCCGGCGCGAAATCACGCAGCCCGACGAGATCAGAAACGCGCAGCGCTGCGGCGCGGCGCCCTCCTGCAGCTTCAGACGCTGCACTGTGAGGCCATCGGTGCTCAGTTCAGGCAGGAAACGTTGATCGTTTTCATCGAAGATACGCGGACCGGCAAGGAACGCCCCCGCACCGAGCGCCTCGCATGTGGCCCGCATGACGGGGAAATAGCTGCCTGGCACCACGGAGTCCTGATCGAACAAGGCGACCGCGTCCACGCCCTGCTCGAACTGGCTGGCAAGCCCGCGATTGAGCGCACCGGCAATGCCATTGCGATTGCCGTTATGCAGCAACCTGATTCCACACGCCTGAAGACGCGCTGCCGCAGCGGGATCCTGCTGCGGCGAGTTATCTACCACGGTCAGGCTATCGCAGCGCTCGCGCAGGGCGACAACGCGGGCCAGTTCTGCGGCCGTCGGATGAAACAGAACCACCAGGGCGCCAAGGGTTGTCATCGCAGTTCGCTCCGTCATCGGTTCAGTGCCCCAGCGTCGCGGCGGCGCCGCGTCTCGGGCGCGTCAGCCACATCATGGCGGCCAGCACGAGACAGGTCATGCTCGCCATGAAGAACATATCGCCGGTGGCCATCATGTAAGCCTGCTGCTGCACGATCTGATGCAGTGTCGCGAGTTCACGGGTGCCCTGGACACCCATGCCGTGCAGCGTCTGCACGAAGCGCTGGGTATTGGCCGACGCATGGGTCACCGACTGCGCGACGATGTCATAGTGGTAACTGGCGCGGTTGTCCCACAAGGTCACGCTCATCGCGGTACCGAACGCCGCCGATAGCGTGCGCAGAAAGTTCGACAGGCTGGAGGCGGCCGCGAGTTTTTCGTCGGGCACGCGCGAGAGCGTGGCGGCCGTCAACGGAATAAAGAAGCATGGCAGGCCGACACCCTGGATCAACCCTGGCGTAACGATTTGCCTGAAGGTCATCGTCAGGGTGAAATGCGCGTCCCACCAGAGCACGCCGGCAAACACGAGAAAGCCGAAGGTCGCCAGCACCCGTGCGTCGAAGCGCGCCGAAAACAGTCCCACCAGAATCGAAAAGACCAGCGCGAGGATACCCAGTGGTGCGGTGGCGAGCCCTGCATGGTAGGCGGTGTAGCCCATCACCGCCTGCAGCCACAGCGGAAAGATCACGCCGACCACCGAGAAGCTCATCATGCCGAGCGAGATGATCAATACGCAGAACGAAAAGGTTCGATCCCTGAACAGGCTCAGGTCGACCACCGGATGCCTTTCGCCCGCCTCCCAGATCAGCAGCGAACCGATCGCGAGCACCGCGACGATGGCCAGCGCGAAGATCAGCGACGAATCGAACCAGCCCGCATCGTGGCCCAGATCGAGCATCGCCTGCAGCGAGCCGACCCCCACTACCAACAGCGCAATGCCGACGAGATCGATGGGCTCCGGTTTCGCCTCGCCTCTGGTTGGGCGCAACAGCGCAGTGCAGACCGCAAAGGAAAACAGGCCGATCGGCAGGTTGATCAGGAAGATCCAGGGCCACGAGAAATTGTCGATGATCCAGCCGCCGACTACCGGACCGAAGATCGGCGCCAGCAATACCGTCATCGCCCATAACGCGAGCGCCACGACGCGCTTGCCGGGTGGGAAAGCGCGCAGCAGGATCGTCTGCGAGAGCGGCACCATCGGCCCGGAGAACAGGCCCTGCAACGTGCGACAGACGACCAGCAGGTGGAAATCGCCGGCGACGCCGCACAGCAACGAGGTCAGCGTAAACAGGATCACTGCGGCGACAAACAGACGGGTCTCGCCTACGCGTCTCGACAGCCAGCCGGTCAGCGGCACGGCGATGGCCGCCGCGACCGAATAGGAGCTGATCACCCATGTCCCCTGACTGTTCGATACGCCGAGGCCACCCGAGATCGACGGGACCGCAACGTTGGTGACCGTCGAATCCAGAACCTCGATAAAAGTCGCCAGCGACAACGCGAAGGTCAGCAGCGCGAGCCGCGCGCCGCGCATGGCAGGCTGCGTGCCGGCCTCGCCCGTTCCGGTGGCGATGGCTTGCGCCGAGGGAGACGAAGCACTCATGCGCGTTGCACCTGAGGCGCGCCCGACCACGCGCGCTCTACCTGCCCCGGCGCGCAGGCTATCGTCCCAGATCGCCCGACGAAACGCTCGATGTATCCCGCGGCCACCTCGCAACCGTCCGCGGTAACGGCGAGGCGCTCCCGGATACGGCCGCACTGAAGCGCGATCGACGAGTTGCTCAACACCTTGTCGATCGCACGCGCCAGCGTCCGTCCATTGACAGGTGCATCGATGCGCATGCCGCAACCGCTGTCGACCACGCGCTGCGCGTTATCGAACTGGTCGTGGGCAAACGGCGTGACGATCTGCGCAATTCCCGCGGCATAGGCAAGCGCCGCTGTGCCGATGCCACCGTGGTGCACCAACGCGCGGCAACGCGGCAACAACGTGCCCATGGGCACGTAACGGCGTTTAAGCAGCGTGCGCCGGGCTACCGGGAGTGCCTCGCCGTCGTCCCCGGGCGTGTCCAGCCGCGCGGCATCCGGCGTGAGCAGAATGCCGCGCAACCCGCTCAGGCGCAGCGCCTCTTTCACCGCATGCGCGTAGCCTGCCTGATCGATCAGCGTCGAGCCCGCCGTAAAGACCAGCGGAGGTTCACCCGTCCTGAGAAAAGCCTCGAGTTCGTCGTCAGGCGCCGGCCATCCGAGCTCGTTGAACAGCGGGAAGCCGCTTAGCAGATGAGGCTTCGGCCAGTCAGGCTGCGGCTGCGCAAACCAGTCGGGAAACAGGCACAGGATGCCGTCGGTCGAATGTAGCCAGTCGCCCATGATGCGTTGCGCCGGCCCGAGGCCGAGTTCGCGCCGCAACGCGTTCAGCGCTGGGCCGCACACCTTGTCGAGCACATGATGCTCGACGAGCCTCAACAAGCCCGCTTTCACGGCGAGCGGCAAGCGTCGCGGGATCGTCAGACGCTTATGGTTGGGCGGAGCGTGGGCCGACAGCAAGGTGGACGGCGACACCTGCACCGAGACCAGCGGAACCCCGTGCACCTCCTGCATCAGCCGCGCCGAAAACGCCCATAGCGTGCCGACCAGCACCGTCTCGGCGTCGGCGAGCGAGGCGAGCATGTCGAAATGCGGACGCAGCGTCGGAGCAATCACGTTCCACAAAGTTCGAAACGAGGTGCGCGGATGCCACAGTGCCGGGTCCGCCATCGCCGTCGCGTAGGCTTCATGCGTACCGATCGGCACGAACTCGAAGCCGCGCCGCTCGACCAGCTCGGCAAACGGCACGTGCGTGCAGAAGACGATCCGATGCCCGCGCGCCGCCAGCGCCGCGCCAATACCGATCAGCGGATGCACGTCGCCCGCCGAGCCAATCGCGGTGATGATGAGTTTGGCCATGAGCGTGGGTCTCGCGCGTCAGTAGAGACCGGGAATCAGGGCCGCGACCTCCTGGCGGTACTGCGTATAGGCGGGGCCGAAGTAGCGCGTCAACCAGCTTTCCTCGACGCGTACCTTGTAGGCAAGCGAGGCGAAGATGAGCAGCAGGCCAGCCACGCAGCGCCATTGCTCGCCGATCAGCACGGCGCCGGCCAGCGCCAGCAGACAGCCCGTATAGATAGGATGCCGTACCAGCCGGTACGGGCCGCTGCGCACCAGCTCGTGGCCTTCCTTGAGCGTGACCGAAACGCTCCAGTTGGTGCCCAGGTGCAGGCGCGCCCAGACCGAGAACGCGAGGCCCGCAAGCAGGACGCCGCAACCGGCGAACTGCGCCGCGTGCAGTTGCTGCCAGTCGGGCGTCCATGCGCCGGCGGTCAGGTCGGGCACGATGATCAGCGCGCCGCCGGCGATCAGCGGAATCGACTGCAGGGTGCGCGCATTCGAGGTCTCCCGTTGCGCGGTCTGCTTGACCCGCTTCGACGTGGCAATCCAATAGATCAGCCACAGCGTCCACGGAAGCACGATGGCAATGCTTTGAACGATATTCACGGTAGCGCAACCTGTTCTGAGTGGGTGACGGCGAACGGCGCGAATGCCCCGCTCGCAACCCCGCAGGCCGCTTCGCCAAGGAAATCGAAGATCGCCGTGCGGACCTGGCGTAACTGATGACGCCCTTCCAGATCGAGAAAGTGACCGGCCTGCCCGATGGTTGCGAATTCGGCGCGGGCAAGATGCAGCGCCAGCGTTCGCACATCGTCGGGGGTGGTGTATTCGTCCAGCTCGCCGTTGATGAACTTGAGCTCGCAGCGGATGTTGCGGAATTCGTGCAGGTATTGCTCTGGACGGATCGCCAGAATCTGCTCGACGTGGAACGCCACCTGCTCCTGTTCCTGGCGCGGCAATGTCGTCAGATACCGGTAGTTGTAGAGCTTCATGATCCTGGGCAGATGACGGCCCACGGTATCGTTGAGCAGTTGTGCGGCCTTGAGGTTTTCGCCGGCAGCGATGTAAGCGCGCGCGCAGCTCACATAATCGGTCATGGCTGCGTTGAGCCGCGGTGAAAACGACGCGATCACCGCTCGCCGCACGCTGGTTTGCCTGCGCGAGAGCGCGAGCAGCGAAGCCACCCCGCCCCAGGATACCGAAAGGAGAAAAGCCGGTTCGAATATGCCGATCAGATGCAACAGAATGTCGACTTCATCGTCCTTGGTCAGGACGAAATCGCATACGTTATAAGCTTTCGATTGCCCCGCATAAGGTAAATCGAAACAGATTGCGTTATAGCGCTCGCCAAGATATTTGATTGTCTGTCCAAACGACGCGGTAGTCGCTAATGCGCCGTTGATCAGAATGACGCTTTCGAAATCCGGATTGAATACGTGACGCTCGACGTAGACTTTCCGGCCTGTCGGAAGTGGAACAACCAGTTTTTCGATGGGCATGGGCGTATCCCGTACACTTGCCTGAGCAAATGCGCACTGATACCGCGCCCGCCTGAGCGGACGCTTTGGGGCCGTACAGCCATGGACCGGGCCCATACCACCTGCCTCCGGGGCAAGTGCGATCCATGACGGCCACCGCGCCATCGCAGCCCGCATCACACAGTATGTGATGCGAACCCCCGGTTGCACGCCGCACCAACCAGATGCGCGACGTCAATCAGGTATTCGATGCCTCGTTTATTTTCTTTATATATATGCACCCACAAAGTGCAAAAAAATGCCTCATCGGGGATGCACAGTCGAGCGAAGTGTCGCGCTCCGGTGTGATACTAATATGTCGATAGCGGAGAATTCAAGATTTTTCAAAATTGTCGAATTCAGCCTCTAAGGATTTTTTACGATGCCCGTTGCATCGTCAATCGACTCGCGCTATGCGGCGCAAAGCGGATCGCACTCGCGTTGAGCGAATCGGACCGGTCTGCCGGCTTCATCCGGTGCGAGTTCGATATCGAGCGCCGCGAGAGTCTGACTGTCGATATCGATCCAGCAGGCAACCACCATCCGGCCGTCGATGCATTGGGCCTGTCCGGCCCGGTGCGCATGCACGCCGATGCGGCGAAACAGCCGCTCCATGCTCAGATAGGTCACGCCAATGATTTGCCTCGCGCCGAGCTGGGCGGCGCAACGCACGACCGAAGCCAGCATCGGCCGGAACACCCAGCCAGGCGGCTCGCCCTCGGGCTGGCCAACCGCAAGCGGACTCGCCGCGAAGCGCGACAGCTCCCAGACTTCCGGCGATTCGGGCGCCTCCATTCCCTGCGCCAGCAGAAACGGAAACAGGTCTTTGAGAAGATACGGCCGTGTAGTCGGCAACAGCCTCGCACAACCGCAAATCGAATCGGCGTCGTCGCGCCCGACCACATAGACCGTATCGTCGCGGTCGTACTGGTCACGCTCGAAACCGTTGTCCGCCATCGGCAACTGCCAGCCGAGCTGCTTGACGAAAATCTCGTGCCGATACTGGGCAAGCGCGTTACCCACACCCTCGGGTAGCCGCCCGTCGTCGTGTATGTCAGTCCGCATCATGCATCCCGGGTCTCTTTTAATCGAGCGCATTAAAGCCCGTGTAAAAGCACCCGGTAACTGACAGAGTTGACAGGGGGTTTATGACAAAAAATTTTCACCCACTGAAATGCCTTGCCAAAAGACGAATTTACGATTGCAAAGCGCAGGTCTTTTGCTTATAAATAAACCGTGGCAAATTCGTAATCGATGCGTGGCCGCCGCAACGCTCACTGCCGGTAAACAGGGGACAAAATCGCCTGCTGATCAGGTGCGCGCAGCGCAACGGTGGCTGCCACTGCATGCGACCAGTTCAAACGGATGAGCCGGCGTATCAGCGCTTGCGCGGTGCATACCATTCCCAGATCGGTACCTGAGCGATCAACACCCATGAGATTGCTTCTAACGTCGCCCCAGGCGATCAGGAACGCGCCCGACGGGCGTTCGACATACCAATCCCAAGCAACCGAGAAGTGAGATGTCAGCGGGTGAATTGCGCCCTGCCACTCCGTGTAGCCGGCATTCAATGCTTCAATGGCATCGGCGCGCAGATCGGCTAACAACTGCGTGTCGATTCCCGACGACACGTGCGCCAGCGTCAGGCGGCTCAGCATGACTTCGGGAACGCGGATATAGCCGTCGGACGACGGCAAATGGAAGTGCAGCGAAGGAAGTTTCATCGGGCCTGGGTCTTTGGCTGAATCTGGACGGGCTTGGTTAGATAAAAAGCTGTTAGATCGGGGGGCCGACATGGAATCGTACTTTCAGGATGCTTACCAGTCGTTTTCTGCTGCCAGAGACGAATACGCGTTATTCAAGGAGATTACGTCTTTCGCCAATAAGCTTGGATTCGAATATTGCTGCTATGGAATTCGCATGCCTCTGCCGGTCTCGAAACCGACGGTGAGGATTTTCGATTCCTACCCGCCCGGCTGGATGGCGCACTATCAAACCAGTGGCTTTCTCGACATCGACCCGACCGTACGCGCGGGCATGCGCAACACCAATCTGATTGTCTGGCCTCAGACCGGCTACGACGAGGCGCCGCGCATGTGGTCCGACGCGCTCGATTTCGGCATCAAGGTCGGTGTCGCCCAGTCGAGCTGGACGGCGCATGGCGCATTCGGACTGCTAACCATGTCGCGCCATGCCGACCCGTTGTCGTCCACCGAGATAGAGAACCTGCTGTTGCCGGCCAACTGGCTATCGAATCTCTGTCACATGCGGATGGGTCAATTCCTCGAAAGCAAACTCGTGCCTGAAGTGAGCGCGCCGCTCACTGCCCGCGAGCGCGAGGTATTGCGCTGGACCGGCGAAGGCAAGACGTCATATGAAATCGGCAAAATCCTCAGTATCTCCGAACGAACGGTCAATTTCCACGTCAACAACATACTGCTGAAACTGGCTGCGACCAACAAGGTGCAAGCAGTCGTCAAAGCTGTCGCCACCGGGTTGATCTAGTGGTCCGCTCGACGCACTCACGTGCGAGCCGGCGGAATACTCGCACTGGGCCGCCAGCCTATTTATAGTGCATCGAAGTTGAGGCAAATAGCTGTGAAATCTGACAGCTTGCGGATTTTGATTTCCTAAGACCGATTTAGCAGTAAGATTGCGGGGTCTGCAGTTTGTCGAACTTTGTTCGACCCGTGCGGCGACACGCGCCTCGATGCGCGCACCGCGCCTTACCGTCTCTCAGGTTCTGGCGGCCCTCGGAATAGCCAGAACTTTTAACGCCAGCGTAAGCTGGCGTTTTTTTGTCCTCAGAAATGAGGATGGAGCAGGAATATGCATCAGGTATATTCGGTCGGTGTACCGGATCCAATGAAGATGCCGGACCCGGCGAAACTGAATGCACAACACCCGATACATAGGGCGCCGCTGAACCTGAGAGATGGGACCCGCCTCGAGCGGGTCTTTTTTTGCCAAAAGCGGCTCACGCAAACGATTGGCACGGCTAAAAACCGCTAATCAACCTGCCGCGCGTCCGCCATAGTTGTATTGCGGATTCATGTTATCGAGCGGGTTCGAAGCGCCGTAGAGCTCGCCGCCAAAGCTGCGGATGACGGCGCAGACCGCGTTGACCCCAGTCTGCAAGGCCCCTTCCACCCACCCTCCCGTGAACGAGCAACTGTCGCCCGCAAGGTAAATGTAGGGATCGGTCGAAGCATCCCGGCTCGCCTGGAACTGGAAGAAGAGTTGCTGGCTATAGCCGTCGCCGCCGGCAAAATTCAACTTGAAGGCCCCGTAGTAGCCATGCTCCAGATCCCAGTCGACCACTCGCACAAAGGTGTCGTAGTCGTTATTGATCGGCACCACGTGCCGCGCAAATGCCGCGTTGGTCTGCGCAAGATCGGTCACCAGCCGTTGCACGCGCTGCCGGTTGTCACCCAATGCCAGTTGCTTGATCGCGTCGTCCTCCCACGCATAACTCAACAGCACGACACCCGCTGAATTCGGGTTCTGCGGCGCATAGTCGAGGCAATAGACCCCGCGCACCAAGGTGTCGGTCTGGATGTTGGCCGGCAGATTCTCGTCCAGCCAGAATTTGCGCTGGGTCATAACGAAGACCTTCGAGGAACTGGTCAGATGCACATCGCTGATTGCCGTGCACTGCTGCGGCGAAAGCGCTGAGCCCGCTGCATTGAGCGCCATGTCGATCTGCATGGCCCGCGTGCTCGCCGTGACGATGACCCGATCCGCATAGAGCGTGGTGCCGTCCGCGAGCCATAGCTTGACCCCTCCCGCCTCGCGGCTGACCCGCGAAACCGGTGTCCTGACCACGCGTTGCGCGATTGAACGACGCCCGAAAACCTGCGACGAAAATGCGCGCGCCAGCGATTCGATGCCCGCGGGAATGAACAACTGGTCCGTTTCCAGTTCGTCCACCATCAGACGCACGATCTCGAGAAAGGCGACCGGGTACATCGGCCCCAGGCCGCCCGAGCCGACGCCGAGCGCACCGAACAGCTCGTAGTCGTCAGGAAAGCGCCACCGTTTGCCGCCCGGCGGCTTGGCGCTGCCGAACATCCGGCACAAGGCGCTGTAGAAACTCTCGTTGCCGAACGCGTCGATATAGGCCTGCCATGCGTCGCGTGCCGCAGCGCTTTGCCCGCTGCGCAGCAGTCCGGTAATCGCCACCGGCGCCATCAGCGCGGGGCCGGTCTCCGGCGTGAAGCCCTCGCTGATGAAGGCATTCCAGCCGGCGTTGACCGTCGCGAACATATCGGGCGGATTGCCGTGCGCGGGCCACGTATAAGTGTTGCCTTGATAGCCGAGGTTGGTCAGAACCGCGCCAGGGTCCGGAAAGCTCGAAGTGGCCTGGATGCCGAAACGGTCGAGATAGTGGAACAGGCTGTATTCGCTGGGCGGAAAGCGCATCGCGCCCATCTCGGCGAGATACTCGGGGGCGCCCTCCGTAAAGGTCGAACTCCAGGTGCGGCCGCCGATGCGGTCAGACGCCTCGAACAGCACCACATTCGCTGCGCCGGCGCGCAGCAGTTCATACGCGCTGACCAGCCCGGCGATGCCCGCGCCGATAATCGCGATCGTGCCGTTTGCCGCCGCCGGCGGCAAACGGCCGAGGGCATTGGGTACGGCGCCCAGATAGGCGCCGTAGTCGAACAGCGTGTCGATATAGCCAAAACTGGGACTTTCGGGCGCCGCAGCGGTGATGTCGGCGGCGGGGCGTGGGCGACGGCGAAGATTCGGAATGAACGACATGCTGCTCCTCGTTGGCTAAAGGTAAACGTTCAGACAGTGGCGAGCCGGTACCCGCATTCACACACGTTCCCGGCCGCCGGGAAGCTATAACACATAATGTTTAACGGCATTTTTGCTCCCTGCTTGAATCATTAACATTGGCCGTGTAAGCTGGCCGACAAATGTTTCCCGATTATTTCTTGTAGGCCGGACGCCGGATGGCGCAGGCTCCACGCCGATTTTTCAAGCGGTCCAGAACACCATGTATCTGACAAGCCGTGAGACCGCTGTGGTCTCAGACATCTTCGCCGTTCTTGCCGATGCCTTACCGGAAGATTTAATGCGCCGGGAAATCGGTGTGAGAATGCTGGATCTGCTGCGCGCCGATTACCTCGGCTCGTATGTATGGGATGCGACAAAGAAGGAATTTGTGAATCGCGTCGCCCTCAACATGTCGGATGACAACCTGTCCGACTACGAGCGTTACTACCAATACCACGACACGGTCACACCCTTGTTGCAGAATTGCCGGCAAGCGGTGCGCGTGACCGATGTGATTCCCCAGGCGGAACTCGTCCGCACCGAGCTGTTCAACGACTTCTTGCGCCGCGACGGACTGCATTGGGGCATGGACATTTTCGCGTGGTCGGGCGATACGAATATCGGCGACCTGCGCATCTGGCGCGGCAAGCAGCGCGACAACTTCTCGGACCACGAGCTCGCGCTGGCTGAACTGATTCGCCCGGCCTTCACGACCGCGCTCGCCCGCGCTCGCGCGTCGGCCGGTCTGAGCGGCGCCGTGCCAATACAGACGCAACTGATTTCCGAGCGCGTGCTCAAGGCGCTGACCGCGCGTGAGCAGGAGGTGGTGCGCCTCATTATGGAAGGACTGCTCGACAAACAGATCGCAGAGCGGCTCGGAATCTCTTACACCACCGTGCGCACGCACGTCGACCGCGCGTTTCAAAAGCTCGGAGTCGGCAATCGCTCCACGCTGATTCGCATGGCGCAGCAGGACGCGCGTCCGTAAGTAAAGCGCCTCGGCAAACCCCTCGGTAAAGCTTGCCTGCGCGCCTCGTCGGGGCGTCCGGGACACCCGTTCAGTACCCTCCTCTGCATTGCAGCCATTGCTGCGACGACGCTCTCGCCGGTTAGCCGCGATTCACCGCACGCCACACGGACAAGCCGTTACCCTCCTGTAAGAAAAGTTTTTTTCGCTTCGACGGAATAAGGCTGGCCGGATGGTGTTCACCGTCCTGAAGCCGAGCTGGCTGCGCCGCGTCCATACGCGGTCATCCTTGCGCGGCAGGTCTGCGTGGGCGCCCTGTTCCACGTGCATTGCCACCAACCGCGAGCGCGCTTTGAGTCACAAGACGATTCAACCTGTCTGGGTCCGCATTACGCACTGGATCAATGCGCTGGCCGTCATCCTGATGGTCATGAGCGGCTGGCAGGTCTATAACGCCTCGCCGATCTTTCCGGCCTTGCAGTTTCCGGCGGCCATCACCCTGGGCGGCTGGCTCGGCGGTGCGCTGCTTTGGCACTTCGCGGTGATGTGGCTGCTGGTAGCGAATTTCCTTGTCTACCTTGGCCTCAATCTGGCTTCGGGACGGCTGCGCGACAAACTGCTGCCGCTCAGTTTTCGCGCGCTCGCCACCGATACGCTCGCAGCCTTGCGCGGCCGCCTCACGCACCACGACCTGTCGCGCTACAACGCCATCCAGAAGCTCGCCTATCTGGCGGTGATCGTCGATATCGTGCTGCTGGTGCTGTCGGGCCTGGCGGTATGGAAGTCGGTGCAATTTCCGCTGCTGCGCACGCTGATGGGTGGCTACGACAATGCGCGCGTCGTGCATTTCGTCTGCATGAGCGTGCTGGTGACCTTTTTCGCCGTGCACGTCGTGATGGTCGCGCTGGTGCCGCGCTCGCTGCTGCTAATGATTCGAGGACGGTAGAGATGACGATTCGTAAGCGCCGCGAGGAACCGGGCACGATGCTGGCGTCGCATGGCGACTCCATTCTCAAGGATGCTCACAAGGCATTGAAGGATCCGGCGCGCCGCCTGCTCGGCAAACGGATGCTCTCGCTGGGTGGACTCGCCCTGCTGTCCGGTTGCGATCTGAGCACCGACAAGTCGGTCAATACGATGCTGCGCAAGATCTCGTTCTTCAACGACGACGTGCAGGCCCTGCTGTTCGATCCGAACCGGATGGCGCCGACCTATCCGGAGTCGATGATCACCCGGCCGTTTCCATTCAACGCGTTCTATGACATCGACGATGTCCCGGACGTCGACGCCGGCACATACCGCCTTCAGGTGAGCGGGCTGGCGAGCGGCAAACGCGTATGGACGCTCGACGAGTTACGCGCCTTGCCGCAGCAGGACCAGATTACGCGGCATATCTGCATCGAAGGATGGAGCGCGATCGGCCGCTGGGGCGGCGTGCGCTTTGCCGATTTTCTGAGGCGCGCCGGCGCCGACACGACAGCGCGTTTCGTCTCGCTGCATTGCGCGGACAACTACTGGACCAGCATCGACATGCCCACTGCGCTGCATGCGCAGACGCTGCTTACGCTGACCTACGACGGCCAGGTGCTGCCGCCGAAGTACGGCTTCCCGATGAAGCTGCGCATGCCCACCAAGCTCGGCTACAAGAATCCCAAGCATATCGTCGCGATCACGGTGACCAACGACTATCCCGGCGGTTACTGGGAGAACCAGGGCTACAACTGGTTCGGCGGTTCCTGAGCGGCATCCTCATTTTCAACTCACCCACAACAGTACGGAGCTTCCATGTCTATCCGCCTGAAACTCGGCGTTACCCTTCTGACGCTGGCGTTCGCCGGCGTCGCGCTCGCCCAGACACCTGCTGTCAAACCGACGCGGATTCGCGGCGATATCGTCTCGCTCAACGGCGACGTTCTGCAGGTGCATCGCCGCAGCGGCGATACGGTCTCCATCGACGTCGCGCCGAACGTCGGCATCTCGGCGGTCAAGGCGATGCAACTGGCCGATATCAAGCCCGGCTCGTTTATCGGCACGGCCGCCACCACCGGGACCGACGGCAAGCTGACCGCCACCGAAGTGGTGGTGTTTCCGGAAGCCGCGCGCGGCACCGGCGAAGGTCATTACGCGTGGGACCTGGGTCCTAACAGCTCGATGACGAATGCGAATGTCGACACGGTGGTCGAAGGCACCAGCGGCCGCGATCTGAAGCTGTCGTACAAGGGCGGCAACAACGTGGTGACGGTGCCGCCGAATGTACCGGTTGTGACCTTCACGCCGGCTGCCCGCACGGATCTGACTGCCGGCAAGAAGGTGTTCGTGGTCGCTACGCCTGCGGCGCAGGGTGCATTTGTGGCGCAACGGGTGGTGGTCGAAAAGGATGGCGTCGTGCCGCCGATGTGAGCGCGATGCCGGGCGGCTGCTTCGCCTGGCGGCGCGGCGGGCCCTTGCCGTAAAGATTCCAGACGTGGGCGCCGTCCCGGCGCCCACGATGTCTGTTTTATGTAGCAATGCTTACCTGCCGCCTACGCTCAGGTTTCGAGGGTCGCATCCATGGTGATGGTGGCCTTTAGCACCTTCGAGACCGGGCAACCGGCCTTGGCGTCCGCCGTGGCTTTTTCGAACGCGGCCCGGTCGCCGCCGGGAATTTTCACCTTCACGTCCAGATGAACCGCGGTGATGGCGAAACCGCCGTCGGCCTTGTCGAGCGTCAGGGTGGCCGTGGTGCCGATGCGTTCGGGCTTGATATTCGCCTTACCCAATTCCGCCGAAAGCGCCATGGAGAAGCAGCCGGCATGCGCCGCCGCGATCAATTCTTCCGGGTTGGTGCCGATGCCGTTTTCGAAACGCGTCGCAAACGAGTACTGGGTGTCCTTCAGAACTCCGCTGTCAGTAGAAATCGTGCCTTTTCCGTCCTGCAGGCCGCCTTGCCAAACTGCCGATGCCTTGCGCTTCATCGCTCTCTCCTGTTGGTGCGCTGTCGGCGCTGCCGTGCTATCCACCGGAACGCCTGCCGCAACGGTCACGCCCGGGTTCTTGCGGTATCGGCGGCGGTCGATGCATGCCACGCAGCCCGACAGACGCAGGGCGTAGACCGAACTTCATGATAGGCGCTGATGCGGATTTGCGTCGGCGAGTTTTCTGCAGGCGTTGACTTCAGATCACTCATCCCCGTGCCTCACGCCGCAAACGGCAACGTCGCCTGTCCTTCAGCCCGCATGCCGAACACATTTAGCGTCATCGCGACGAGCGCGTAGTAACCGAGCAAGCCGACCAGATTGATCGTGACCTCATCTCCGAAGCGCGCCGCCGTCGCTGCATAGGTGGCATCGGATACGCGTTTCGTGTCATACAGTTCGCTCGCAAAAGCGTAGATCAGCGCCTCGTCGGGATCCGCGAAGGCCGGCTGCCCGCCTGAACGGATCGCCTCCGCAACGGCCTCTGGCACACCGGCCTCGAGCGCGATCGGATAGTGGATGTACCACTCGGCCTGGGCTTGCCAGCGCGCCGCCGTGACCAGAATCGCCAGCTCCGACAGGCGCAGCGGCAAGCCGGTGCGGTAGCGGCAGAACGCACCCAGCCGCTGCGCCTGCTGTGCGAGTTCCGGACTATGAATCCAGCCTAGAAACGGGCCATTCAGATTCCCGCGTGGACCGGACAGAATCTCTGCGAGTACAGCCTTCTGTTCAGGCGTGGCATGGGCTGCGTCGAAACGTGGCAAACGGTCAGTCATGGAAACGCTCATCGGTAGTGAAACAACGGCCTGCGCTCACGATGCCGCGCGCACGCCAGTCGAATGAAGTGCCGCTTCGATCGAATCGGCAAGACGGCTGACAATGTTGTCGATATCCTGTGCCGTGCAGATAAACGGCGGCGCCAGCAGCACATGATCGCCATTCTGGCCGTCGACGGTTCCGCCCATCGGATACACCATCAGCCCGCGCGCAAACGCCTCGCGCTTGATCGCCGCATGCAGTTTGAGCCGGGGATCGAACGGGGTCTTGCTGTCCCGCTCCCGCACCAGCTCGACACCGACGAATAGTCCACGCCCGCGTACGTCGCCGATATGCGGATGCCGTGCGTAATGCTCGCGAAGTTGCGCGCGCAACTGCTCGCCGCGTGCCTGCACGTTTTGCAGCAGATTGTCTTCGGCGATCACGCGTTGCACTTCAAGTGCGGCGGCACAGGCCGTTGCATGCCCGATATAGGTATGACCATGCTGGAAAAATCCCGACCCGCCGACGATCGTGTCGTAAATGCGTTTGCTGACCAGCGTCGCGCCGATCGGCTGATAGCCGGCGCCCAGCCCCTTCGCAATGGTCAGCAGGTCCGGCGCGACGCCGTCTTCTTCGCAGGCGTAGAGATAACCGGTACGCCCCATGCCGGACATGATTTCATCGAGAATCAGCAGCACGCCATAGCGGTCGCAGACCGCGCGGATCTTGCGGAAATATTCGCGCACCGGCGGCACTGCGCCGGCGGTTGCCCCCACCACCGTCTCGGCGACAAAAGCTGCCACCGTCCCGGCGCCGAGTTCGAGAATCTTCTGCTCCAGTTCATCCGCGAGACGCTGCGCAAACGCTTCTTCGGTTTCGTCGGCACGCTGCTCACGATACGCGTAGCACGGGCTGACGTGATGCGCCTCGATCAAAATCGGCAGAAACGGCTCGCGGCGCCATGCATTGCCGCCAATCGCCAGCGCACCCAGCGTATTGCCGTGATAGCTCTGGCGGCGCGCAATGAAATGCCGGCGCTGCGGCTCGCCCTTTTCGACGAAATACTGGCGCGCCAGTTTCAACGCGGCTTCGATCGCCTCGGAGCCGCCCGAGACGAAATACACATGATCGAGACCCTCGGGTGCATTCGCCACAAGGCGGTCCGCGAGTTCTTCGGCCACTTGCGTCGTGAAGAACGAAGTGTGCGCATAGGGCAACTGCTGCGACTGGCGCCGGATCGCGTCGATCACGCGCTGGTTGCTATGGCCGAGGCACGAGACGGCGGCGCCGCCGGATGCATCGATATACCGCTTGCCGGTGGAATCGATAAGCTCGATGCCGTCGCCGGCTACGGCGACCGGCAGGGTTTGCTTCGGGGCACGGTGAAACACGGTAGACATACGGTTCCTTATCGCAGGACGGCGGTCAGTAGGCGGCTTGCGGAGCCGCAGCCTTAGGGATGAACGTGTCGAACGCACAGTGGTCTTGCCGATAGACCTGCATCGCCACACCATCTGCTTCGATGCGAAACATGGCGGTAGCCAGGGTATTTTCGTCGTCGGGGTCGAGCGGATCGTCACGGAAGATCGGTAGGCCAGCGCTCGCCCGGTCGCGCAGTACGCGTAGCAGCGCGTCGTCCGTGACCGGCGTGCGCAGCGTGGGCAGCAAAGCATCGACGCGCGCCTGGCGGTCGCGGGACGAATCGGTCACGATCTGCGCTTCGCTGTCGCAGCCGTCGTGGACCAGATGATTCGCATGGCCGAAGCACAGCGTGACAGCCGAGGCCGGGGCCAGGGCCGCTACCGAGCAGCGCTGCGCCGTGGCCTCGATACTCAATAGCCGCGCGTCGCCGGCGCAGCCGAGCGTGTGATGAAAACCGCTGGCGCGCGGCAGCTCGCGCAACAGCGCGACGGCCTCGTCCAGTGAGCGGCTGTCGAGCACGGCGCGGGCCAGAATCATGCGCGGCACGCCCACGGCCGGCACACGGATGCGCAGATTATTGATGGCCTGTACGATACCGGCGCGGTTGGCGGCAAACGTGTGGCCTGGCAGTGAACCCGGATAGTAGAAGCTGACGAAGCCCGGTTTGCCGGCGGGCTGAACGTCTACCAAGGCACACCGTTCTCGCAGATACGGATCGCCGTCTTCATTGTGGGCGATGAAACGCGTATTGCCCGCTACGGCCGCAAGCGTGGTGCAACCGTCCGGCGCGTTATGAATCAGCTCGCCGCGACAGTTCCATAGAAACACGTCCTCGATAGGCCAGCCGAGACCCGCGGCCATGCCGTCGAGTTCTTTCACGAGCGCGGGGAAATGTGCTTCGGCCGCGCGCCGTAGGCGCTCCACAAACGGATGCCCACGCCACTGGCTGACTCGCTGCCATGCAGCGCTTTGCGCCATATACGCCGCCATGACCGGCCGAGCCAGCTCACCCAACCGGTAGCCGATATCGTCCGGCTGGCCGGACACCCGGAAAAGACTCAATTCCTGCATTGACGCTTCTGCCCTGTTCATGTCCTGCTTGCAGTGGCGCCGCAAGGACATGACAACGCGAACCGCCGCTGTCCGTGCAGCGGTGCTGAAACAATGCCGTCAGAACCGATGGTCGTGACGGGATCGATTCAACACTCGATACAGATTTATACATCTCAACAACATATGTTGTCAATTACCGAACAATAACATCGAATGGAGCGAAAGCACGACGCCCTTGGCAACTAGCCTACCCGACGCCGCTCAGGCACGCCTGCCGCCATCGGCCAACGGCTCGATCTCGTCCGGTCCAAAGAAGAAGCGATGACCGGGCATGCGCGCCGTGCCGAGGTCCTTGCCGGGATCGTCGTCGATCGTCACCGCCACATGCACGCGGTCGTCGAAATCGCGCTCAATCGACTCGATGGTGGCGACCATACCGCTTAGGGCAATGTCGAAGATATCCGCGCGGCAGCGCGGATGCAGGCGCACCTGATCGCCCACCTGAATCTCGACACCCGCCACCCGGACTCGCGCGAGATGCGGACGCGCATCCAGTTCGGCCCAAGGAGACAGCGGATCGGCACTGTCGGGCGCAATCTGCGGGAAGTCGCAGAGGATGATCGGCGAGGCCAGCATCGTGTCGGACCGGGTCTCGTCGCCGACCAGCACCGGCCATGCACCGATGTTCCTGCATAGCGCAGCAGCCGCCTCGAGCCCAGCGGGCGGATCGATCGACGAGACACATTCGCCGTCCCTGACGGTGAGGATCGCGTGACACGACACCAGTGCATAAAGCGAAGCCGCATCGCGTTTCAGCGTGCTCGCCTGTTTCAATGGGGTTTCGTTGAGGATACGAAGCGTCACCCGGTACGCGCCGGCGCCAACCGGTACGGCGGCCACTTCGACCCGGCCTTTCAGTTGGTGGCGCGTGCGCCGCAGCGCACCGCGGATCACGCCGTTGCGATCGGCAAGCGTCTCGAGATCGCTGCCCGCATCGAACGAGAAGGCAATCTCGTACGCCGTGCCAAGCAATTCGCCCAGCGCGAGCTCCGGAATCCGGACCTGCCGCTCGACCGCTTCTTGCCAACGGTAATAGCGGTGCCCGTCGATATCGAGCACCGGCACCTGGCGCCACGTCAGCGCCTCGGAGGCAGGCGCGCCATGCGAGGCGCCCGGCGCCTCCAGCACGATCCGCTCGAGCACCTGCAGAAAGCCCGGCCGCAGCGCGACACGGGTGCGGGCATCGCCGCGCACCAGGAACTCGCTTTGCATCAGCCACGGATCGCTACCCGACGCCTGCGAGTAAGCACGCGGATAGACACCGCCAAAGGTCCAGCGCTGCCGACTGTTCGCCGAAGACGGCCGGTACGGATAGAGCATGTACCCCTCATACAGCACGGCCTGAACCACGCTTTCGACTGGACTCATGAGATACCCTCCTCAACGCCGTCGAGTAGGCCGTCGAATGCTTGTCAACTGGCGAGCCCATGCCGCGTCTTGCCACCGTGATGGGCTGAAAAGGCTGCTTTTGAGTATAGATGAGCGATGCCAAATAACCTAAGACGGGATTCGGCCGCGAATCGGAGTTTGCGGGTTCCGGCTGCAATGGTGCAGCGCGCCATTGCAGTGCGCCGCGCCTCTCAAGCGCGTCTAGGCAACGTATGCGCCCTTCGCATGCAACGAACGTTCGGCAATCTCGAGCTGTGTTACAGCGTCAGCGCCTTCCAGCGCGAGCAGATGCGCGACCAGCGATTCCGCAATCGCGGTGGCCGCGACAAGAGACGGGAAGAACGACGGGCTTTCGTGTGAAAAGATCAGTGCCTTGTCGGCGTTCAGCGCGATCGGCGACACCGCGCTATCGGTGATCGCAATCAGCTTGCTGCCTTTTTCGAGCGCCGCTTCGGCCACCCGCGCAGCTTCCACCGAATACGGCGCAAAGCTGATGACGATGGTCGCGCTATCGCGTTCGATGCTGCGCAGTTGCATCTCCAGCGTGCCCGCTTCGCCTGTCAACAGCGATACCGAGGAGCGAAACAGCCGGTAGCCGTACACGAGACCGAACGCCACCGCATAGCACGAGCGAAACCCGGCCACGTGCACATGCGGTGCACGACGCAGCAGGCGTGCCGTCTCGACCGTGACGCGCGCATTGTGAGCGGCCGTGACCTCCAGGTTGTGTTGCTGCGCGACCAGCAGATCATGCGCGAGCGCGTCTCTGGCATTGGTCTTGACGAGCGAACGGGCCCGGCTTGCGAGCGGCTCCGGCCGGGTGCGCACGCGCGCCACGAACAGGTTGCGCAGTTCGTTCCAGCCGGGAAAACCGAGTTGCTGCGACAGCCGTACGAGCGAAGCGGGTTGGACCTGGGCGCGTTCGGCCACCTTGCGCATGGAGGAGACAGCGACTTCGTCTGGATGATCGAGCAGGAAAGCCGCTCCCATCTGGAATTGCGGGCTCAGTTCTGAGAAGCGCGCCCGGATCAGGGCGGCGAGCTGGTCGAAACTGTCGGGCATGCGATGGACCGGGGAGTAAGTTGACAACAAATGTTACCACCCGGGCCACCTCATGCACCACGACCACGACCCCACGTTTACAGCAATGCCACGACCCGCACGTCGCCCTGTTCGGCCGAGGCCACCACCTTGCCAGCGACGCGCCGGAACGTGATGGTCACGCTCGAATCGCCGACCCGCATATCGCCGATCTCCAGCCAGTCGATGCCGTCAGGCAGCATCGGCTGCTCGATCAGCACTTCGCGCCGCGCCGCGTCCACCGTGACGCCCAGACACGCCTCCAGCATCATGAACGGCGAGCCCGCCGCCCACGCCTGCGGCAAGCAGGCCACCGGATACGCGGTAGGCGGTTCGCCGCGCCGGCGCGGAAAGCCGCAGAACAGCTCGGGCAGACGCATGTCGAAATTGACCGCTGCCTGAAATAGCGCCTGCAGCAGCTTCACCGCGGTTGCCTTGCCGCCGTAGCGCGCCACGCCACGGGCACAGAGTGCATTGTCATGCGGCCAGACTGAACCGTTGTGATACGCCATCGGATTGAAGCGCGCCTGCCCTGCCGCGAGCGTGCGCACGCCCCAGCCGGTGTGAAACAGCGTCGATTCCAGGCCGCGCACCACGGCTTCACCGCGTTCTCGCGACGGCAGGCCGAAGGCGAGCAAATGGCCGGTGTTCGAGGCCATCACGCGACACAGTTCTCCATGGCCGTCGAGCGCGATGCCGTAGAAGCCGGCCTCTTCCATCCAGTACTTTTCTTCGACGCATTCGCGGATAGCCTTGGCGCGCCGGCTGTAAGCAGCCGCATCGTCTGCCTGCCCCCGCAGCGTGGCGAAGCGCGCCATCGTGTCGAACGCGGCGCTCGCGTAGGCCTGTACTTCGACGAGCGCGATCGGGCCGTCAGGGAAGCGCCCGTCGGCGTGGAACACCGAATCGTGACTGTCCTTCCAGCCCTGATTCGCGAGACCGCCGTCCGATTCGCGCTGATAGTCGAGCAGGCCATAGCGGTTCTTGTCGCACACGCCCGCGACCCATTGCGCCGCGCGCAGCAGCGCCGGCCACAACTCGTCGATCAGGGCCACGTCATTGGTGCGCGCCACATAGGCGCCGGCCAGCACGATAAACAACGGCGTGGAGTCGACCCCGCCGTAATACAGCGCGAACGGCACCTCGCCGGTGGCCGCCATTTCGCTCTTGCGCATCTCATGCATGATCTTGCCGACCGCCGCATCGCGAAACGCCGAATTCTCGCGCGCCTGGTGCTCGGCAAGAAAACGCAGCACGCCGCGCGCGAGCCCCGGCTGCAGCCAAAGGGTCTGCAACGACGTGATCAGCGCATCGCGGCCAAACGGGGTCGAAAACCACGGGATGCCGGCATACGGATAAGGGCCGGTTTCCAGATCGGTGGTGAGCAGGCCGAGATCGGCGAGCGAGCGGTCGATCCACGCATTGAACAGCGGATTGCTCGAACGCACCCGCGCCGTTGCCCGGCGCCGCTCGCGCATTACCAGGTGGGCGTCGACCAGCGCCGCGCGCACCGCGGCGCGCCCGACGCGCGGCCGCACCGTGTCGATCTGCGTCAGATGCGCCTCGCTCAGCGCATGAACCGGCTTCGCGACACCCGCGCTCGCGACCGCTTGCTCGGCCTTCACCTGCACGTCCACCGCGAGGTAGATCGACACGCACGCCTGGGCCGGCAGGTTCACCGTGTAGTCGGCGCGATTGGCGAACAGCTTGTCGGGGGTCGGCGAGAACGCAATCCCCACATTGCGCGCGACATTATCGAGCCCCACGTAGCCGAGCAGCACCTCGCCGTTCTCGACGCGCGCCGCTTCGACCTTGCCCTGCTTGTCGCGTTTCAGGCCGCGCACTTCGAACATGTCGCGGAAGTCGCTGGCGAAAGAAATGGAAAGCGGCACGACCGCGTCTTTCGTGCCGTAGTTGGTCAATTCGATCGCTTCGTTGAGCACCGTGCCAGACAACACGCGCACCCGTTCGACGTGAATCACGCCCTCGGGCGTGCTGTCGCCGCCTAGCGGCGGCAAGGGCCGGTTGGTCAGATGCGCGGTGAATGCGGTGTTGTCGCTGCTGACGCTGCCGGAGAGCAGCGACGGCGCGCGTCCGCCGAAGGTCAGCCGCAGTTGCGAAAGCACCCGCGTGTCGTTGACGAACAGGCCGTCGTCGATACCGGTAATGTCGCCCAGCGGGTCGTTGACGATAAAGGTGTCGCCCGACTTCAGCACGTACTGGTTCGCGCTGGCGACATTGAGGTTTTCCGGCGGGATAAATGCGCCATCCGGTTCGTGTTCGTTGTGATCCACGCCGCCTGAGTGAGACAGTCCGCCAAGGGCTTCGGGTTGCTGCATCAGCTTGCTCCTGTGCTATGGGCTTCGTTCCGATTGTAGAGGGTCTACACACCCGTCGAACGAACTTAACACAGGACTGTGGTGGATTTAAGCCAGTGGAGCGCCGCGAAGGCGTAACAAATCGCTACGAGCGGCGCGCCTTGACAGTGCACACGCGCAGGTGGCACGCGTCATGCAGTTTTGGTGCAGCGTCCGGCGTAAACGGACTGCGGGCGTTGCCCCGTATCCGGAGACAACGCCCGCTCGCGGTCCGCGCTCAAGTGGTACTCAAGCCATCCCTTCGATCAATCAGCGTTGCGCGATCGGCTTCGCTTCACGTGCCGTGGCGCCGACGAACAACTGACGCGGACGGCCAATCTTCTGTTCCGGATCGGCGATCATCTCGTTCCACTGCGCAATCCAGCCCACCGTACGCGCCATCGCGAAGATACACGTGAACATCGAGGTCGGGATGCCCAGCGCGCGCTGCACGATACCCGAGTAGAAGTCGACGTTCGGA